>NZ_JBHFJB010000146.1:43070-56976 GCF_057334555.1 Pseudomonas sp. AGC41 | reverse complement strand
GCTCGCGATGGGGACAGCAGACTCACTGCAGATTTCACCGCCGGGCGAACGTATCCCCACGCACCCCTGAAACCTTGCGGCAATGCACCAGGGCGTCGCGGATCATGAAGTTCACCAGTGTCGGCGAGACGCCCAGTTCCTTGGCGATGTCTTTCTGCGGTACGCCGTGCAGGCGGTACATCTCGAAGGCGTAGCGGGTTCGGCTGGGCAGCTCGGTCAGCGCGTCGGCGATGTGTTCGAGGGTGGAAAAGTTGATATGCGACGTTTCTGGCGAAGCACCCTGGATCACCACGTTCAACCCTTCTTCTTCCGGCCCCGAATATTTCTGTTCCAACGCCTGCTTGCGGTAATGGTCGATCGCCAGGTTACGCACGATCTGGAACAGATAACTGAGTTGGGCCTTGAAGGAGGAGGTGATCTGGGGCGCCGATTGCAGCCGGAAAAACGCATCCTGGACCACGTCTTCGGCGCGGGAGCGGCAACCGGTGATACGCGCTGCGATCTTGACCAGAATCATCCGGTTGTCGACGAAGGCCTGGAGTAGCGGTGAGTCGCACCTGCTTGTGGATACTTGTTCCGTCATGGAATTCACCTTACTGCAAATGGTTAGCGGGATGACCCGTGCATCGGAGCCGTCCTACATGTCGAGCGCCAAATTAGGCTTAATGATAATCGTTGTCAATTGAGAAGAAGATTTATTGATGGGCGGAAGTCCAGCCTGGAAACTGCGACCCGTTGCCGCGGCGCGTCGCCGTTCGGTGATCATCCGGATGAGCGGAGGCGAGGCCTGCGACTAATTATTTGCCGGTGTAATCCGTTCCCAAGGGTGACCACTTGCAAGCCGAATCCAGGCAGGAACCCCACATGACCGACGCGTTCGAACTCCCCAGCACCCTGGCCCATGCCCTCCAGCGCCGCGCCGCGTTGACGCCGGACCGGGTGGCCTTGCGTTTTCTTGCCGACACCCCGCAGCAGGGCGTCGTGTTGAGTTATCGCGACCTGGACTTGCGCGCCCGGACCATCGCCGCCGCTTTGCAGGCCGAGGCGGAACTGGGTGATCGAGCCGTACTGCTATTCCCCAGCGGCCCGGACTACGTCGCGGCGTTTTTCGGTTGCCTGTACGCCGGTGTGATCGCCGTTCCGGCCTACCCACCCGAGTCCACCCGCCGCCACCATCAAGAGCGTCTGCTGTCGATCATCGCCGACGCCCAGCCGCGGCTGTTGCTGACCAGCAGTGAGGTGCGCGACACGCTGCAGGCCATCGAATCGGCGCCGCCGGTACTCTGTGTCGATACCCTCGATCCGGCCCACGCCGGCCAATGGCGGGCGCCGAACCTGCAAGACGATGACATCGCCTTCCTGCAATACACCTCCGGTTCCACTGCGTTGCCCAAGGGGGTGCAGGTGAGCCACGGCAACCTGGTGGCCAACGAAGCGCTGATCCGGCATGGCTTCGGCATTGACGTGAATCCCGACGACGTCATTGTCAGCTGGCTGCCGCTGTATCACGACATGGGCCTGATCGGCGGTTTGCTGCAACCGATCTTCAGCGGGGTGCCCTGCGTGCTGATGTCGCCGGCGTATTTCCTCGCCCGACCGTTGCGTTGGCTGGAAGCGATCAGCGAGTACGGCGGCACCATCAGCGGCGGCCCGGATTTCGCCTACCGGCTGTGCAGCGAGCGGGTCAGTGAGTCGGCCCTGGAGCGCCTCGACTTGAGCCGTTGGCGCGTGGCCTATTCCGGCTCCGAGCCGATTCGCCTCGACAGCCTGGAGCGCTTCGCCGAAAAGTTTGCCTCGTGCGGCTTCACGCCGGACAGTTTCATGGCTTCCTATGGCCTGGCCGAAGCCACCCTGTTCGTCGCCGGCACGCCGCGTGGTCGGGGTATTCCCGCGATGCGAATGGATGACGCGGCATTGGCGCAAAACCGTGCCGAGCCGGGGCAGGGCAGCGCAGTGATGAGTTGCGGCGTGAGCCAGCCGGAACACGCGGTACTGATCGTCGAACCCGCCACGTTGCAGCCGCTGGCCGACAATCAGGTCGGCGAAGTCTGGGCCGCCGGGCCGAGCATCGCCCACGGTTACTGGCGCAACCCCGAGGCCAGCGCCAGGACATTCGTCCAGCATGCCGGCCGCACCTGGTTGCGCACCGGCGACCTGGGCTTTGTGCGCGAAGGCGAGCTGTTCATCACCGGGCGCCTGAAGGACTTGCTCATCGTCCGCGGGCATAACCTTTATCCACAGGACATCGAGCAAGCCGTAGAACGTGAAGTCGAGGTGGTGCGCAAGGGACGGGTCGCTGTATTCGCGGTCGACAACGGCGGCGAAGAGGGGATCGGGATTGCCGCGGAAATCAGCCGCAGCGTGCAGAAAATCCTCCCGGCCGCGACCTTGATCAAAGCGGTTCGCCAGGCCGTGGCCGATGCTTGCCAGCAAGCCCCGAGCGTGGTGGTGCTGCTCAATCCGGGGGCCTTGCCGAAGACTTCGAGCGGCAAGTTGCAGCGTTCGGCGTGCCGGGCACGACTGGCTGACGGCAGCCTCGACAGCTATGCGCGGTTTCCTTCGGTCGAGGTGGAGCAAACCCATGAGGCGGGCGCTTCGTCGCAGCTGCAAACGCTGATTGGCCAGATCTGGTGCGAGCAGTTACAGGTCGACCAGGTCCAGGGCGACGATCATTTCTTCCTGCTGGGCGGCAATTCCATCGCCGCCACCCAAGTCGTTGCGCGGCTGAGCGAAACCCTCGGCCTGGAGCTCAACCTGCGCCTGCTTTTCGAAGCCCCAACGCTCGGCGCTTTTGCCGTGGCGGTGGCGAACCTGCAGCAGGCCGGCGGCCAGGCCCAGGGCGCCATCAGCCGGTTGCCACGCCACGAGCCGCTGCCGCAATCGCTGGCGCAAAACCGCTTGTGGGTGACCTGGCAGCTCGATCCGGCAAGCCGCGCCTACAACATTCCCGGCGCCATCCGCCTGCGCGGCGAGCTGGACGAAAACGCCTTGCGCGCCAGCTTTCAGCAATTGATCGAGCGCCATGAATCCCTGCGCACGCGGTTCCTGGAGCGCGATGGGCTGGCCTTGCAGCAAATCGATCCGGCCGGCGAGTTCAATCTTCAGGTCATTGATCTTTGCGACGTGCCCGCTGACCAGCGCGAAGCGCGGGCACGGCAGATCCGCGAAGACGAAGCCGCCACGCAGTTCGATCTGCAAAAGGGTCCGCTGCTGTGGGTCACCTTGTTGCGTCTGAATCAGGACGACCATCAACTGCTGATGACGATGCACCACATCATCGCCGATGGCTGGTCGATGAACGTCCTGATCGAGGAGTTCTCAAGGCTCTACGCCGCGGCGTCCCAGGGGCAATCCGTAGAATTGGCGCCGTTGCCGTTGCACTACGCCGACTACGGCAGTTGGCAGCGTCAATGGCTCGGGCAAGGTGAAGCCGAGCGCCAGCTGGCCTATTGGAAACAGCAACTGGGCGATGAGCATCCGACCCTGGCGCTGAGCACCGATCATCCGCGTAGCGCCCTGCATCAGCGCAGCGCCGCGCGCCACAGTCTGCGTCTGGACAAGGACCTCGGTGATGCTCTGCGCCGGACGGCCCAGGCTCATGACGCCACGCCGTTCATGTTCTTGCTGGCGGCCTTCCAGGCGTTGCTGCAGCGCTACACCGGCCAGTCCGATATCCGCATCGGCGTGCCCAACGCCAACCGCCCGCGCCGGGAAACCCAAGGCCTGATCGGCTTCTTCATCAACACCCAGGTGCTGCGCGCGCAAATCGATTCGCGCCAGCCATTCGCCGCGCTGCTGGCCCAGGCCCGGGAAGCCACGCTGGGCGCCCAGGCGCATCAGGACCTGCCTTTCGAACAACTGCTGGAAGCGTACCCACAGGCGCGGGAACAAGGTCTGTTCCAGGTCATGTTCAACCATCAGCAGCGCGACCTCGGCGCGTTGCGGCGCCTGCCGGGGCTGTTGGCCGATGAGTTGCCGTGGCACAGCCGCGAGGCCAAGTTCGACTTGCAGTTGCATAGCGAAGAGGACCGCAACGGACGGCTGACGCTGTCGTTCGATTACGCTGACGAGTTGTTCGAGGCGACGACTATCGTCCGTTTGGCCGAACACTTTTGCAGCCTGTTGCGGGCGGTTTGCGACAACCCGCAACAGGCCATCGGCGACGTGCAGCTGTTGAGCGACGCTGAATCCGCGCAACAGGTGCCATGGGGCTCGGCGCCTTGCGAGCCGGCCAGCCAGTGGCTGCCGGAACTGCTCAACGAACAGGCCCGCCGCACCCCGCAACGTACCGCGCTGCAGTGGGACGGTGGTGCGCTGGACTATGCCGAGCTGCACACCCAGGCCAATCGCCTGGCCCATTACCTGCGGGACAAGGGCGTCGGCCCGGACGTCTGCGTGGCGATTGCCGCCGAGCGTTCGCCGCAATTGCTGGTCGGCGTGTTGGCGATCATCAAGGCCGGTGGCGCCTATGTGCCGCTGGATACCGAATATCCGGCCGAGCGCCTGGCCTACATGTTGGGTGACAGCGGCGTCGATCTGCTGCTGACCCAAACCGCCTTGCTGGAGCGCTTGCCGGCCTGCGCAGGCGTCAGTGTCATCGCCATGGACGCCCTGCATCTGGAACAGTGGCCGAGCAATCCGCCGGGGCTGCATTTGCATGGCGAGCAGCTGGCGTACGTGATCTACACCTCCGGTTCGACCGGTCAGCCGAAGGGCGTCGGCAACACCCATGCCGCCCTGGCCGAGCGCCTGCAATGGATGCAGGCCACCTATGGGCTGGATGAAACCGACGTGCTCATGCAAAAGGCGCCGATCAGTTTCGACGTGTCGGTGTGGGAATGTTTCTGGCCGCTGGTCAACGGCTGCCAACTGGTATTGGCCGGCCCCGGCGAGCACCGCGACCCGCACCGCATCGCGCAGTTGGTCGAGCGGTTTGGCGTGACCACGCTGCATTTTGTCCCGCCGCTGCTCAGCCTGTTCCTCGAGGAGCCGTTGAGCGCCCGTTGCACGAGCTTGCGACGGATCTTTTCCGGCGGCGAAGCGTTGCCGGCCGAGTTGCGCAACCGGGTGCTGGCGCAACTGCCGGCGGCGCAGCTGCACAACCGCTACGGCCCGACCGAAACCGCCATCAACGTTACGCACTGGCACTGCAGCGAAGCCGATGGCGAGCGCTCGCCGATCGGTCGTCCGCTGGCCAATGTGCTGTGCCGCATCCTCGACAGTGACCTCAATCCGGTGCCGGTCGGTGTGCCGGGTGAGTTGTGCATCGGTGGCCTCGGCCTGGCCCGGGGTTACCTGGGACGACCGGGGCTGACGGCCGAGCGGTTTGTCGCCGACCCGCTGGGCTCGGGCGGCACGCGGCTGTACCGCACTGGCGACCGGGCGCGCTGGGGCGCTGACGGCGTCATCGAATACCTCGGTCGCCTCGACCAGCAGGTCAAGCTGCGTGGTTTCCGGGTCGAGCCGCAGGAAATCGAAGCGCGACTGCTCGCCCAGGAGGGCATCGCCCAAGCGGCGGTGCTGGTGCGTGACACGGCGGCCGGTGCGCAATTGATCGGCTACTACACCGCGGTCAATGTCGATGAAGATGAAAGCGTCCAGGCTGCTCGCCTGAAAAACGCCCTCGTCGGCGAATTGCCCGACTACATGGTGCCTGCGCAATTGCTGCGCCTGGACGTCATGCCCCTGAGTCCGAGCGGCAAGCTCGACCGTCGCGCCTTGCCCGAGCCGCAGTGGCAAGTGCGTGAGCACGTCGAGCCGGCCAGCGCGCTTGAACAGCGGGTCGCCGGCATCTGGCGCGACGTGCTGGGCCTGGAGCGCGTTGGCTTGCGCGACGACTTTTTCGCCTTGGGCGGCCATTCGTTGCTGGCGACCCAGATCATTTCCCGCACCCGCCAGGCCTGCGATGTCGAGCTACCGCTGCGCGCGTTGTTCGAGGCCAGTGAGCTGGGCGCCTTCGCTGAGCAGGTGCGGTTGATTCAGGTAAGCGGCCAGACCAACCGTCAGCCGCCGATCGAGAAAGTCGACCGCAGCCAACCGGTGCCGCTGTCCTATTCCCAACAGCGTATGTGGTTCCTCTGGCAAATGGAGCCGGACAGCCCAGCCTACAACGTCGGCGGCATGGCGCGGTTGCGCGGGGTGCTGGATGTCGGACGCTTTGAAGCGGCGTTGCAGGCCCTGATCCTGCGCCACGAAACCCTGCGCACAACGTTCCCGAGCATCGATGGCGTGCCTCGCCAACAGGTGCACGGCGAGACGGGCCTGCGCATGGGCTGGAAGGATTTCTCGAGGCTCGACGCCCAGATGCGCCAGCAGCGGGTCCGGCAACTGGCCGATAGCGAGGCCCACGAACCCTTCGACCTGGAAACCGGGCCGTTGCTGCGGGCCTGCCTGGTCAAGACCGCCGAGCATGAGCATTACTTTGTGCTGACCTTGCACCACATCGTCACCGAAGGCTGGGCGATGGACATTTTCGCCCGTGAGCTGAGCGCGCTGTATGAAGCCTTCGTCGATGATCGGGAGTCGCCGCTGGAGCCGTTGCCGGTGCAATACCTCGACTACAGCGTCTGGCAGCGCCAGTGGCTGGAATCCGGCGAGCGCCAGCGTCAACTGGACTACTGGACCGCTCAACTGGGCCGCGAACATCCCTTGCTGGAACTGCCCGCCGACCGCCCGCGTCCGCCGGTGCAAAGCCATCGTGGCGAACTGTTCCGTTTCGACCTCAGCGATGAGTTGGCCGCGCGGGTCCGTGCCTTCAATGCCGAACGTGGCCTGACCCTGTTCATGACCATGACCGCCGCCCTGGCCGTGCTGCTCTATCGCTACAGCGGCCAGACCGACCTGCGCATCGGCGCGCCAGTGGCCAACCGCATCCGCCCGGAAAGCGAAGGGCTGATCGGCGCGTTCCTCAACACCCAGGTGCTGCGTTGTCAGCTCGACGGGAAAATGTCGGTGGGCGAACTGTTCGAGCAGGTGCGCCACACCGTGATCGAAGGCCAGTCCCACCAGGACTTGCCCTTCGATCATCTGGTCGAAGCCCTGCAACCGCCGCGCAGTGCCGCATACAACCCCCTGTTCCAGGTGATGTGCAACGTCCAGCGCTGGGAATTCCAACAGAGCCGCACGTTGGCCGGCATGAGCGTCGACTACCTGGTCAACGACGCCCGCGCCACCAAGTTCGACCTCAACCTGGAAGTCACCGACCTCGACCAGCGCCTGGGTTGCTGCCTGACCTACAGCACCGATCTGTTCGATGAGCCGCGCATCGCCCGCATGGCCGGTCATTGGCGCAACCTGTTGGAGGCGTTGCTGGCCGATCCGGCTCGGCGCTTGAGCGAACTGCCGTTGTTGGATGCCGCCGAGCAACAGCAAATGCTCGACAGCCTGGGCGTCGAACCCGGTGAGCAGCGTCTCGATCAATGCCTCCACGCGCTGTTCGAAGAACAGGCACGGGCGCGTCCCGAAGCAGCCGCGCTGACGTTCGCCGGGCAGACCCTGAGCTATGCCGAACTCGAACGCCGCGCCAATCGTCTGGCCTGGATGCTGCGCGAGCGGGGCGTCGGGCCGCAGGTACGGGTGGGCCTGGCGCTGGAGCGCTCGCTGGAAATGGTCATCGGCTTGCTGGCGATTCTCAAGGCCGGTGGCGCCTACGTGCCGCTGGATCCGGAATACCCGCTGGACCGCTTGCACTACATGATCGAAGACAGTGGCGTCGGTCTGCTGCTCAGCGACCGGACCATGTTCCAGGCCCTCGGCCAATTGCCGCCGGGCATGCAGCGCTGGTGCCTGGAGGACGACAGCGAGGCGTTGGCGCAGTACCCGGACCAGTCGCCATCGCTGATCAATCTGCCGCAGCACCAGGCGTACCTGATCTACACCTCCGGCTCCACCGGCAAGCCCAAGGGCGTGGTCGTCTCCCACGGCGAAATCGCCATGCATTGCCAGGCGGTAATCCGCCGTTTCGGCATGCGCCCGGACGACTGCGAGCTGCATTTCTATTCGATCAATTTCGACGCGGCCACCGAGCGCCTGCTGGTGCCGTTGCTCAGTGGCGCTCACGTGGTGCTGCGCGCCCAGGGCCAGTGGGATGCTCAGGAGATTTGCGGGCTGATCCGTCAGCACCGCATCAATATTCTCGGATTTACCCCGAGTTATGGCAGCCAGTTGGCGCAATGGCTGGCGACCCAGGGGCAAACATTGCCCGTACGCATGTGCATCACCGGTGGCGAAGCCTTGACCGGCGAACACCTGCAGCGCATCCGCGCCGCGTTCAGCCCGAGCCTGTTTTTCAACGCCTATGGTCCGACCGAGACGGTGGTGATGCCGCTGGCGAGCCTGGCGCCTGAACAACTGGAGGAGGGCGCCGGCAGCGTCCCGATCGGCAGCGTGATCGGTGCCCGACGGGCCTACATTCTCGACGCGGCCCTGGCGTTGGTGCCGCCAGGCGCGACGGGTGAGCTGTACGTTGGTGGCGCCGGCCTAGCCCAGGGTTATCACCAGCGTCCGGGCATGACCGCCGAGCGCTTCGTCGCCGATCCGTTTACCGCCGATGGCGGTCGGCTGTACCGCACCGGCGACCTGGTGTGCCAGCGTGCCGACGGCCAAGTGGAGTACCTGGGACGAATCGATCATCAAGTGAAGATTCGCGGTTTCCGCATCGAATTGGGGGAAATCGAAAACCGCCTGCTGGAGCACGCTGCCGTGCGCGAAGCGGTGGTTCTGGCCCTCGACATGCCGGGCGGCAAGCAGTTGGCCGCTTATCTGGCCAGCGACATCGCTGAGCAGGACGCCACGGTACAAGCGGTCCTGCGCGAAGCGCTGAAGCAGCACCTCAAGACGCAACTGCCGGAGTACATGGTGCCGACTCACCTGATCCTGCTGGCGAGCATGCCGCTGACCGCCAACGGCAAACTCGATCGCCGCGCCTTGCCGCTGCCCGATCCGGAGCTCAATCGCCAGCAGTACGTGGCGCCGAGCAATGCCCTGGAGCAAGCGCTGGCAGCGATCTGGTGCGACGTGCTCAACGTCAGACAGGTTGGCCTCACCGACAACTTCTTCGAGCTGGGCGGCGATTCGATCCTGTCGATCCAGGTCGTCAGCCGTGCCCGGCAGCAGGGCATCCACTTCACGCCGCGAGACCTGTTCCAGCACCAGACCGTGCAGGCCCTGGCCGCCATCGCCACCCGCAGCGAGCAGGTGAGTGTCGAGCAAGGGCTGCTGAGTGGTGAGTCGGGGCTTACGCCGATCCAGCATTGGTTCTTTGCCAGCCAGATACCCAACCGTCATCACTGGAACCAGGCGTTGCTGCTGGAGCCGACCACGCTTCTCGAACCGCAGCTTCTGGAGCAGGCGTTGCAGGCTGTTGTCCAGCAGCATGACGCCTTGCGCCTGGGCTTCGCCAACACTGCCGGGCATTGGCGCGCCGAGCACCAACCCTTGTTCGATGGGGCGTTGCTGCAGCATCTTCCGGTGGAATCCACACCCGCCTGCGAAGCGCTGTTTGCCCAGGCGCAGCTTGGCTTCCAGCTGTCGAGCGGGCCGTTGCTGCGCGCCGTGCTGGCGGACTTGCCGGACGGTCGGCAGCGCCTGCTGATCGCCATCCATCACCTGGTGGTGGACGGGGTTTCATGGCGGGTATTGATGGACGATCTGCAGACGGCTTACCGCCAATCTGCCGGCGACCAGACGCTGCGGCTACCGGCCAAGACCAGCCCGTTCCGTGACTGGGCTGCGCGGTTGCAGGCCTACGCCGGCAGCGAATCCCTGCGCGAGGAATTGAACTGGTGGCGCGACCAGCTGAGCGGGCCGGACGTTACGCTGCCTTGCGCGAACCCTGACGGCGGGCGGCAGGAGCGACACGCCGCAAGCGTCAGCGTGCGCCTGGACGCCGAGCGCACCCGGCAACTGTTGCAGCAGGCACCGAGCGCCTATCGCACCCAGGTCAATGACCTGCTGCTCACGGCGCTTGCCCGCGTGCTGTGCCGCCAAGGCAATCAGCAATCGGCGCTGATCCAGCTCGAGGGCCATGGCCGCGAGGCGCTGTTTGATGACGTCGACCTGACGCGCACCGTAGGCTGGTTCACCAGTGTCTATCCGCTGCGCCTGAGCCCGGCGGCCGACGATGTCGGCGCGTCGATCAAAGCCATCAAGGAGCAACTGCGCGCGGTGCCCCATAAGGGCCTCGGCTACGGCGTGCTGCGTTATCTGGCGGACGCCGGCACACGCCAGGCGATGGCCGGTTTGCCGCAAGCGGCGATCACTTTTAATTACCTCGGTCAGCTTGACCATACGCTCGGCCAGGACGCGTTGTTCCGACCGCTGGATGCGCCACTTGGCGCTATCCACGACCCGGAAGCGCCACTGCCGAACGAGTTGAGTGTCGACGGTCAGGTCAGCGGCGGCGAACTGGTGTTGCGCTGGACCTTCAGCGCCGAGCGGCATGACCGGGAAAGCATCGTCGCGCTGGCCGAGGCCTATCTCGACGAGTTGCAGCGGCTGATCGAACATTGCCTGGCGGACGAGGCGGGCGGCCTGACGCCGTCGGATTTCCCGCTGGCAAAACTGACCCAGGCACAGTTGGACAACCTGCCGGTGCCGGCCGGGCAGATCGAGGATGTCTACCCGCTGACGCCGATGCAGGAAGGCATGTTGCTGCACACCCTGCTCGAACCGGGCACGGGCCTGTACTACATGCAGGATCGCTACCGCATCAACAGCGAGCTGGACCCGCAGCGTTTCGCCCAGGCCTGGCAGGCGGTGATCGCCCGCCACGAAGCCTTGCGCGCTTCGTTCTGCTGGAACGTCGGCGAAGACATGCTGCAGATCATCCACAAGCCTGGGCGCACGCCGGTGGAATATATCGACTGGCTGCACGTGCCTGAGAACGAACAGGAGCCCAAGCTCCAGGCGCTGCTCAAGAGCGAGCGCGAGGCCGGTTTCGATCTGCTCAACGAGGCACCGTTTCACCTGCGATTGATCCGGGTCGGCGCGGCGCGCTACTGGTTCATGATGAGTAACCACCACATCCTGATCGATGCATGGTGCCGTTCACTGCTGATGGATGATTTCTTCGAGATCTACACCGCCCTCGGTGAACATCGCGAGCCCCGACTGGCGGTGCCGCCGCGCTATCGCGACTACATCGGCTGGTTGCAACGCCAGGGCCTGGCTGCAGCCCGGCAATGGTGGAAGCAGAACCTGCAAGGCTTCGAGCGGACCACGCCGATCCCCGCCGATCGCCCGTTCCTGCGCGAACACGCCGGTAACAGTGGCGGCATGGTCGTCGGTGACTGCTACACCCGGCTCGACGCTCGGGACGGCGCGCGACTGCGAGAACTGGCCCAGGCCCATCAACTGACCGTGAATACCTTCGCCCAGGCCGCATGGGCTCTGGTGTTGCGCCGGGTCAGCGGTGATCGGGACGTACTCTTCGGCGTCACCGTGGCCGGGCGCCCGGTGGAGTTGCCGCAGATGCAACGCACCGTGGGCTTGTTCATCAACAGCGTCGCTCTGCGGGTGCAGATCCCGGGCGACGACCAGCGCTGCAGCGTGCGTCAGTGGCTCAACGGCTTGCTGGACAGCAACATGCAGCTGCGCGAATACGAATACCTGCCGCTGGTGAGCATTCAGGAAGCCAGCGAACTGCCCAAGGGCCAGCCGCTGTTCGACAGCCTCTTCGTGTTCGAGAACGCACCGGTGGAAGTTTCGGTACTGGACCGTGCGCAAAGCCTCAACGCGACCTCGGACTCGGGCCGCACCCACACCAATTTCCCGCTGACGGCGGTCTGCTATCCGGGCGATGACCTGGGGCTGCACCTGTCTTACGACCAGCGCTATTTCGATGAGTCCACCGTCCAGGACTTGCTGGGCGAGTTCAAGCGATTGTTGCTGGCCTTGATGGAAGGTTTTCACGGTGATGTGGCCGAGCTGCCGTTGATTGGCAGCGCGGAACAAGACTTCCTGATCGAAGGCTGCAATCAGAGCGAGCGCGCGTATCCGCTGGAGCGCAGTTACGTCGAGCTGTTCGAGGCCCAGGTGGCGGCCCATCCGCAACGCATCGCCGCCAGTTGCCTGGAGGACCGCTGCACTTACACCGAGCTGAACGAGCGCAGCAATCGCCTCGGCCATGCGTTGTTCGGCGCTGGCGTCGGGCTCGATCAACCGGTGGCGCTGCTGGCCGAACGCGATCTCGACCTGTTGGGCATGATCATCGGCAGCTTCAAGGCCGGCAGCGGTTACCTGCCGCTTGATCCGGGCCTGCCGAGCCAGCGTCTGAGCCGCATCATCGAACTGAGCCGTACGCCGTTGCTGGTCTGCACCCAGGCCTGTCATGAACAGGCGCTGGCCTTGCTGGACGAGTTCGCCTGCGCCGGCCGGCCAAAGCTGCTGGTCTGGGAAACCGTTCAGGCCAGCGCTGTGCCGCGGGACAACCCGCGCATCTACAGCGGGCCGGACAACCTCGCCTACGTAATTTACACCTCCGGCTCCACCGGCTTGCCCAAGGGCGTCATGGTGCAACAGCGGGGCATGCTCAATAACCAGCTCAGCAAGGTGCCTTACCTGGCGCTGGACGAGACGGATGTGATTGCCCAGACGGCGTCGCAGAGCTTCGACATTTCCGTGTGGCAGTTCCTTGCCGCGCCGTTGTTCGGTGCTCGGGTGGACATCGTGCCCAATGCCATCGCCCATGACCCGCAAGGGCTGCTGGAACACGTAAAACGCCAGGGCATCAGCGTGCTGGAGAGCGTGCCATCGTTGATCCAGGGCATGCTCGCCGAGGAGCGCATCGGCTTGGATGGCCTGCGCTGGATGCTTCCGACCGGCGAGGCAATGCCGCCGGAACTGGCCCATCAATGGTTGTTGCGTTATCCGGACATCGGCCTGGTGAATGCCTACGGTCCGGCCGAATGTTCCGATGACGTGGCGTTCTTCCGGGTCGACCTGGCCTCGACGCGCGGCAGCTACCTGCCCATCGGCACGCCGACCGACAATAACCGCCTGTACCTGCTCGACGGTGCGCTGGAACTGGTGCCGTTGGGCGCGGTGGGCGAGTTGTGCGTCGCCGGCACCGGGGTCGGGCGCGGTTATGTCGGCGATCCGCTGCGCACTGCGCCGGTGTTCGTGCCCGATCCGTTCGGGGCGCCGGGCGACCGGCTGTACCGCACCGGAGACCTGGCGCGCCGCCGCAGCGATGGGGTGCTGGAATATGTCGGGCGCATCGACCACCAGGTGAAGATTCGCGGCTACCGCATCGAACTGGGAGAAATCGAAGCGCGGCTGCATGAACAGCCCGAAGTCCGCGATGCGGCAGTGGGCGTGCAGGAGGGCGCCAATGGTAGACATCTGGTGGGTTATCTGGTCGCCGCCGACGCGACGCTGAGCCCGACCGAGCGGCTGGATCGCATCAAGCAGCGCCTGCGTAGCGAGTTGCCGGAATACATGGTGCCGCTGCACTGGCTGTGGCTCGACCGCCTGCCCCTGAACGCCAACGGCAAGCTTGATCGCAAGGCCTTGCCGGCCCTGGAGATCGGCCAGTTGCAAAGCCAGGATTACCAGGCCCCGAGCAACGAGCTGGAACAGACCCTGGCGGACATCTGGGCCGAGGTGTTGAAGGTCGAGCAGGTGGGCGTACGCGACAACTTCTTCGAGCTCGGCGGACATTCATTGCTGGCCACACAGATCGCCTCGCGCGTGCAAAAAGCCTTGCAGCGCAACGTGCCGCTCAGGGCCATGTTCGAGTGCAGCACGGTGCAGGAACTGGCCGAGTACATCGCCGGGCTGGAGGCCAGTGAGATCACCGAGGAAAAAGTCGATCGACTGAATGATTTGATGGCGGAATTGGAAGGAATGTAGTTTTGCGGCGTCTATAAGGACCCTTTCGCGGGCAGGCTCGCTCCCACATTGGATT
>NZ_JBHFJB010000146.1:42079-43050 GCF_057334555.1 Pseudomonas sp. AGC41 | reverse complement strand
GGCGAACATGACCCATGTGGGAGCGAGCCTGCTCGCGAAGGCGTCTGCGTAAACAACGCAAAGCCCAAAGTTGACGCCCCGCTCATCGCGGCCCAGTCTCCCGAAGGTTTTTCCGGACTCAATCAAGGAATTCACTCATGCCCTTCGCAACAATCGACGGACAACCGCTCCATTACCTCGACCAGGGCCAGGGCCCGGTGGTGCTGCTTGGCAGCAGCTATTTGTGGGACCACAGCATGTGGACGCCGCAGATTGACGCTTTGTCGAAGCACTATCGGGTCATCGTCCCGGAATTGTGGGGCCACGGCCAGTCCGGACGTTTGCCCGAGAATACGTCGTCGCTGAACGATCTGGCTCGCCAGGCATTGGCGTTGCTCGATCAGTTGGGCATCGACTGCTTCTGCCTGGTGGGGCTGTCGGTGGGCGGCATGTGGGGCGCACGCCTCGCGCTGGCGGCGCCCGAACGCGTGCAGTCGCTGGTATTGATGGACACTTATGTGGGCGTCGAGCCGGAGCCGACCCGGCTGTACTACTTTTCGCTGTTCGACAAGATCGAGGCCAGCGGTAGCATTCCGGAGCCGTTGCTGGACATCGTCGTGCCGATTTTCTTCCGGCCCGGCATCGACCCGCAATCAGCGCTTTACCTGCAGTTCCGCGCCACCCTGGCGGCGTTGCCGGCCGATCGCCTGCGCGACAGCATCGTGCCGCTGGGGCGGATCATCTTTGGTCGGGACGACATCCTGGGGCAACTGCCCGCGTTGAATGCCGAGCGCACGCTGGTGATGTGTGGTGACCAGGACAAGCCGCGGCCACCGTCCGAGGCGCTGGAGATGGCTGAATTGATCGGCTGCGAGCATGTGCTGATTCCCGAAGCGGGGCATATTTCCAACCTGGAGAACCCGGCGTTTGTGACCGAGGCGTTGCTGGGGTTTCTGAAACGCAGTCATTGATTGCTGCTCAAACCCGTGGCG
>NZ_JBHFJB010000146.1:36322-42059 GCF_057334555.1 Pseudomonas sp. AGC41 | reverse complement strand
TTCCTGTCGCGGGCGCATAAACCGTAATACAACTGCAGCACAAACCCGTGGCGAGGGAGCTTGCTCCCGCTGGGCTGCGCAGCAGCCCCTGGTTCTCTTGCTGCGGTTCTTCAGATTGATTGCCTTTGCTTTTTTGGGGCTGCTGCGCAACCCAGCGGGAGCAAGCTCCCTCGCCACAGGTGGCCGGGGTTTTACTTCGGCCCGAGAATCTTCACCAGTTTGTCCGGCGACGGCGCGCCTTGCTGCTGTTGCAGGTCGCCCTGGTCGTCCAGGTAGAAAATCGCCGGGGTCGCGGACAGCTCCAGTTCATCCATCAATTGCTGGTTGGCGTCCAGTTTGGCCTGGATCGCCGGCGGTATTTCCTTCAGCGGTTTCAGCGGGCTGCCCTTGCCGGCCTTTTCGTGGTCCGCCAGGGCTTTTTCCGGCTCTTTGGCGGCCAGCAGCGCGGCTGATTTCCCCGGGCTGTCTTCGCGGATGATGCCCACCATGATGTGGCGCAACTGCACCTTGCCGGCCTTGACCCACGGCCGCGCCTGTTCCCAGAACATGTTGCAGTACGGGCAGTTCGGGTCGCTGAACAGGTACACGGTGCGCGGTGCGTCCTTGCTGCCGTCGGCGATCCAGCTGCTGGCTTGCATCTTCGCCCAGATCTCTTTCGACATCGGATCGTAGACCAGCTTTTTCAGGGGTTCGAGGCTCAGGTCCTTGCCATCGGCGTCGTACAGGTTGCCCAGCAGCACATGCTCGCCGTCCGGCGTCAGATAGAGCGTCATGCCACGGCTCTGGTACTGCGCCGCGTAGCCGCGCAAGCCGTTCGGTGCGTCGAAGGTGCCGACGATCTTCGCGCCCTTGGCTTCGATCTTCTTGATCGCCGCGGGCAGCTCTTCGGCCTGAAGCAGCGGTGCTTGTAGCAGTGCGCCGGCGAAGGCCAGGGTCAGCAGGTGGTGGAAGCGGGGCATGGCAATTTCCTTGTCGCGGGGTGGATCGCCGTGGTGGAACCCGGCGTTTCGAAATTTTCCAGGGCGCGGGCCAGGCTCGCTTCCGACAGTTCGCCCAGGTGGCTGCCCAGCAGGCGACCCTCGGCGCTGTAGAACAGAGTCGTCGGCAGGGCCATGGAGCCGACGGCCTGGCCGAGGCGTCCACTGCCGTCGAACAGCACGTTGGTCAGGCTCAGGCCCTGGGTGGCGAGGTAGGTGCTGACGCTTTGCATGCTTTCGGCCTGATTGACGAACAGGAACGTCAGGTCCGGGCGCTGTTTCTGGGCCTCTTCCAGGACCGGCATTTCCCGTCGGCACGGCGGGCACCAGGTCGCCCACAGGTTGATCACCAAAGGGCCGCCCTGGTAATCGGCGAGGTTCACGGTTTCGCCTGCAGCGTTGCGTAGCTCGATCTCCGGCAGCCGGGTGCCTTGCTCGTAGATCGTCAGTGACATCGTCGCCACCAGCCAGAACAGCAGGCCGCTGCCGACGCTGAAGCCCAGGGGCCGGCGCAGGCCCGGTCGGCGACGCGCCCAGAGCAGCGCGGCGACCAGCAGGGCGACGATACCCGGCCAGGCCAGGAACCCGCCGTCGCGCAAATCGACGATCTGCCACGGGTCGTCCCGGTAATGGTTCCAATACGCGGCGACGAAACCGATCCTCGCGGCAAGTAGCCCCAGCAGGAACAGCCCGAACAGCACCGACTCGGGGTTCTCGCCGCCGCGCTTGGCCACGCGCCAACCGACAAAAGTCGCCAAGGCCAGTGCGCTGATCAGCAGCAGATGATTGAGGGCGATGGCAAAGGTGCCCAAGGTAAACGTCAGCATCAGCGTGCGTTCCGGGTCATGTTCCAACGTTCCAGGAACGCCTCGGCGTCCACTTCTCCGGTGATCCGCTGGCTGCGGCGCTCGTCACCGTCGGCATCGATCCACAACAGGCTCGGCGGCCCCGGCACTTTGTAGCGACCCAGCAGCTCGCGGCTGGCGGCGTTGTCAGCGGTGACGTCCAGGCGCAGCAGGCGTACGCCTTTCAGGGCGTCGAGCACTTCGGCGCGGCCGAACACCTGTTTTTCCATGATCTTGCAGGACACGCACCAGTCGGCGTAGTAGTCCAACAACACCCATTGGCCCTGCGCCTTGGCGGTATCCAGTTCGCGCTGCAGGGCGGCGGGCTCGCTGACCGTGACGAAGGCATCGTGCGCGCTGACGGTGGCGCTGCCCCTGGCGCCGCTGTAGACCTGCAGCGGCCTGAACAGATCGTCGCTGCCGCCCGCGGCGCCGATCACCAGCACGCTACCCCACAGGCCGAACAGCAGCGATACGCTGCCCCACAGATAGGCGGCGCGACCGAAGCCCTGGGTCTGGCGCCAGGCGCAATAGCCGGCGACAACCAGTAACGCGCCCCACAATCCGATCCACAACGAGCCATCGATGACCGGGCGGAGCATCAGCAGCGCGGTGCCCAGGAACAGGAAGCCGAACACGCCCTTGAGCAGGTTCATCCAGGCACCGGGCTTGGGCAGGAAGCGATTGCCCACCGTCACCAGCAGCAACAGCGGCAGGCCCATGCCGACCCCCATGGTGAACAGGATCAGCCCGCCGTGCAGCGCGTTGCCGCTCTGGGCGATGTACAGCAGCGCGCCGGCCAGGGGCGCGGTCATGCAGGGGCCGACCAGCAGGCCGGACAACGCCCCGAGAATTCCGGCGCCGACCAGGCTGCCGCCGCGGCGCTGGCGGCCGGCATTTTCCAGCCGATCACGCAGGGCGGCCGGCAGTTGCAGTTCGAAGAAGCCGAACATCGGCAGCGCCAACACCACGAATACCGCGGCGAAAGTGCCCAGCAGCCAGGGTTGCTGGAGCAATGCCTGAAGATTGGCGCCCAACAGCGCGGCAAGCACGCCCATGGCGGCGTACACCAGCGCCATGCTGATGACATAACTGCCGGCCAGTGCCAGGCCGCGCCGGGGCCCGGCGCCGCTGCCCACCACCAGCCCCGCCAGGATCGGCAGCATCGGCAGCGAGCACGGGGTAAACGCCAGCAGCAGCCCCAGGCCGAAGAACACCAGCAGGCTCCAGCCCAGCGCGCGCTGTTGCAGGCCGCTGGCCAGGGCCTGGTCTTGCGCCTCGCCGCTGGCCGTGGCCGGTGCGTCGCCGCCGAGGTCGACCAGCTGGGTCTGGGGCGGATAGCAGAGGCCCGCGTCGGCACAACCCTGGAAACCGACCTTGATCTTGCCGGTGGCCCCGGCGGGAATCTTCAGCTCCAGTGCCTGGCGATAGACTTGCTGGTCGCCGAAGAACTCATCGCTGTGTGCTTCGCCCTCGGGCAGCCTGGGCTTCTGCGCGTCGGCCAGGCCGTCGAATTTGAGCCGTTGCTGATACAGGTAGTAACCGTCGGCGATCTGCCAGAACAACTGCGTCTCACCCGAGTCCAGGCGTTCGGAGGTAAAGACGAAGGCCTTTTCCACCGGCAGGAAGTCGGGTTTGGTCTCGAAGGGATTGGCGGCCTGGGCCAGGCCCGAAATCAGCAGTAGACACAGCAAAAACAATCGACGCATGGATAAAGCCTTAGAACGAAGCAAGTGGAGGGCACATTGGCGGCTGGCGATTAACCGTCGATTAACCCGGCGACGGCCGGTTTACAGCGAAGATCGCCCATGCCTGGCGTACTCGTCGCATAATGTCGACTTAATCGGCCGGCGGCCTAATGTACCTTTTTCCACGGGGCTTACCATGCGCGTACTGGTCTGCGAAGACGACGAGTTGATCGCCAGCGGCATTGTCGCCGGGCTCACGGCTCAAGGCCTGACCGTCGAACACGTCGCCACCGCCTCGGCGGCGCGGGCGATGCTGGGTGTCGCCGAATTCGATGTCATGGTGCTTGATCTTGGCCTGCCCGATGAGGATGGTCTCAAGCTGCTCAAGCAATTGCGCCAGCAAGGCCTGGAGACGCCGGTGCTGATCCTCACCGCGCGGGATTCGGTAACCGATCGGGTCGACGGCCTGCAGGCCGGGGCCGATGATTATCTGCTCAAACCCTTCGACCTGCGAGAGCTGGCGGCACGCCTGCACACTTTGCTGCGGCGCGTGGCGGGGCGCAGCGTCAACCTGATCGAGCACGGTCGCCTGACCTACGACCCCAGCAGCCGGGAAACCACCCTGGGCGGCCAGCCGGTGGATCTGTCGCGCCGCGAGCAGTCGCTGTTGCAGGCGCTGCTGCACAGTCGCGGTCGGGTGTTGTCCACCGAACAACTCAAGGACAGCGTCTACGGGTTCAGCGACGAACTGGAAAGCAACGCCTTGAACGTGCATATCCACCACCTGCGCCGCAAGCTGGGCAACGGCATTGTCGAGACCGTGCGTGGCCTGGGGTATCGGCTGGGGCCGGCGGATGGCGGGGAATCCTCCAAGTGATGAGCCTGCGACTGCGGCTGAGCCTGACGCTCGGCGCGGCCTTCACCTTGATCTGGGCCCTGGCCGCGGCCTGGATGCTCAGCGACCTGCGTAACCAGATGATGTTTTCCCTCGACCAGCGCCTGGTGGCTTCGGCGCGGATGGTCGCCGGCTTGCTGGAGCAGTTGCCACCGGTGCCCAGCAAAGGTGAAGGCACGCATTTGAGCGCGGAGCAGTTGAGCATCCCGGGCGGCATGGCCTGCCAGGTCAGTTCCTTGCGCGGCGAGATCCTCGCCCGCAGCCACGCTAACCCGGAACAGGCCCTCGAAGCCGAGAAGACAGGCTTTCATGATCAGATGATCGACGGTGCGCCGTGGCGCAGCTTTACCCTGGTTCGCGGCGATTTGCGCATTACCACGGCCGACCGCCAGATCGAACGCGAAGCGTTGAACCTTTCGGTGTTGCTGGCGGCATCGGTGCCGGTCGGCGTGGCGTTGCTCGGTTGCCTGTGCCTGTTGTGGCTGGGCATCGGCCAGGGCCTGGCGCCGCTCAATCGCATGCGTGATGCGTTGATGCGCCGCAATGCCGATTCCTTGGAACCGCTGCAGATTCATCCGCTGCCCAGCGAGCTGCGGCCCCTGTTGGAGACCCAGAACCAGCTGTTCGAGCGTATTGGCAAGACCATCGAGCGCGAGCGCCGGTTGACCGGTGACGCTGCCCATGAATTGCGCAGCCCGCTGACGGCCATCAAGACCCACCTGCAAGTGGCACGCATGACCGAGGGGGCTGCGCGCGATCAGTCCCTGGCCCGGGCGGAGGAGGGCGCCGACCGCTTGCACCGCACCCTTGAGCAACTGTTGCTGCTGGCGCGGGTCGAGGGCAGCCTTTCGTTTGATGATGGCGTGCAATGCAACGCCGAGCAGGTCGCCCGGCTGGCGATCCAGGATGCAGCCGGCGGCGCGCCCCAGCGGATCAGGCTGCACCTATCGCCGCCGCTGTCCGATGCGCCGGTGCAGATGCCGGCGGTGCTGGCCATTGCCGCGTTGCGCAACCTGCTGGAGAACGCCTTGCGCCACGCCCCGGCCGATACCGAGGTCGAACTGAGCCTGGAGATGATCGGCCAGCGCGTGCGTTTCCTGGTACGTGATCATGGCGACGGAATCGCCGCCGACGATATCCAGCACCTGACTCAGCGCTTCTGGCGCAACGGCCACAGCACCGGCTGCGGTCTGGGCCTGGCGATCGTCCAGGCGATCGTCCAGCGTTGCGGCTGCGGTCTGCATTTCGACAGCCGCCCGGATGGGCTGCGGGTCGAACTGACCGTGCCAGTGCAAGTCCCTTCGGGTCAGTAGAACCCGTGGGGGGGGGGGG
>NZ_JBHFJB010000146.1:34418-36302 GCF_057334555.1 Pseudomonas sp. AGC41 | reverse complement strand
CCCCCCCCCCCACGGGATAGGGTGTTAGTAAATCCTTGCCTCGCTGATGCGTTTCCACAACAGGAAACCTGCATGTGCGCCTTGAATGCGCACCTGTCCGGTGTGCCGTTTGGTCACTCATCGCGGGGTCGAGAAATGTCAGTCGCCAATCCTTCTGCCGAAGCAGCGCCAGCGCGGGTCAGTCCCGCGTCGGCCGAGACGCTCTATCAATTCAACGAATCACCGTTGCTGGCCCGCCAGAGCCGGCAGGAATCCAATGCGCGCAGCTATCCACGGCGGATTCCCCTGGCCCTCAAGCGCGCCAAGGGGCTGTATGTCGAGGATGTCGAAGGCCGGACCTTCATCGATTGCCTGGCCGGCGCCGGCACGCTGGCCCTCGGGCACAACCACCCGGTCGTGATCGAGGCGATCCGGCAGGTGCTCGCCGACGAGTTGCCGCTGCATACCCTGGACCTGACCACGCCGGTCAAGGACCGGTTTGTCCAGGACCTGTTCGGCCTGCTGCCGGCGAGCCTCGCCGCCGAGGCGAAAATCCAGTTCTGCGGCCCCACCGGGACCGACGCGGTGGAAGCGGCACTCAAATTGGTGCGCACCGCCACCGGGCGTAGCACCGTGCTGTCGTTCCAGGGCGGATATCACGGCATGAGCCAGGGCGCGCTGAGCCTGATGGGCAGCCTGGGGCCGAAGCAGCCCTTGGGGGCATTGCTCAGCAACGGCGTGCAGTTCATGCCATACCCCTACGATTATCGTTGCCCGTTCGGGCTCGGTGGCGTCGAGGGGGTCAAGGCCAATCTGCATTACCTGGAAAACCTGCTGAACGATCCCGAGGCCGGGGTGCAGTTACCGGCGGCGGTGATCGTCGAGGTGGTGCAGGGCGAGGGCGGGGTCATACCGGCCGATCTTGACTGGCTGCGCGGCTTGCGGCGAATCACCGAGCAGGCCGGGGTGGCGCTGATCGTCGATGAAATCCAGAGTGGTTTCGGCCGCACCGGCAAGATGTTCGCGTTCGAGCACGCCGGCATCATTCCGGATGTGGTTGTGCTGTCCAAGGCCATCGGCGGCAGCCTGCCACTGGCGGTGGTGGTGTATCGCGATTGGCTCGACACCTGGTTGCCGGGCGCCCATGCCGGGACCTTTCGCGGTAACCAGATGGCGATGGCGGCGGGCAGCGCGGTGATGCGCTACCTGGTCGAACACAACCTGCCGGCCCACGCCGCCGCCATGGGCGAACGCTTGAGCGAGCACCTGCATATCCTGCAGAGGGATTTTGCGCAATTGGGCGACATCCGCGGTCGCGGCCTGATGCTCGGCGTCGAGCTGGTGGACCCGACCGGCAAGCCGGACGCCTTGGGCCATCCTCCGGTGGACGCACGGCTGGCGCCGCGGTTGCAGCGTGAATGCCTCAAGCGCGGCCTGATCCTGGAGCTGGGTGGACGGCAGGGCAGCGTGGTGCGTTTTCTGCCGCCGCTGATCATTACGGCGGTGGAAATCGACCGCGTGGCCGAGCTGTTCCGGCGCGCCCTGGAAGCCGCCGTGGCCGACGCCTAATTTTCACCCGGCCCGGTACGTTCCTTTTCATACCTTGGCTGCGCCCATGGCGCGGCGATCCTTGAGCAACGACGGAGAAACACCATGACTTCAGTATTCGACCGCGAGGACATCCTCTTCCAGGTGGTGGTCAACCACGAAGAGCAGTATTCGATCTGGCCGGACTACAAAGCCGTTCCGGAAGGTTGGCGGACCGTGGGCAAGAGCGGCTTCAAGAAGGAGTGCCTGGCCTACATCGAAGAGGTCTGGACAGATATGCGCCCGCTGAGCTTGCGCAAAAAGATGGAAGAGCAGGCGACGATAGCGCAGTAGACCAAGACTCTGTGGGAGCGGGGC
>NZ_JBHFJB010000146.1:30846-34351 GCF_057334555.1 Pseudomonas sp. AGC41 | reverse complement strand
CCCCCCCCTCCCACAGGTGTAACGATGTGCTAGCGGTCTACTTGAACCGCCGCTCCACCCCTTTCTCCACCAGGATCTTCGCCGAAATCTCCTCCACGGAAAAATGCGTGGAGTTGATGTGGGGGATATTCTCCCGCCGGAACAGGTTTTCCACTTCGCGCACTTCGAATTCGCACTGGGCATAGCTCGAATAGCGGCTGTTGGGCTTGCGCTCGTTGCGGATCGCGGTGAGGCGGTCCGGGTCGATGGTCAGGCCGAACAGCTTGTGCTGATGGGCGCGTAACGCGCTCGGCAGTTGCAGGCGCTCCATGTCGTCTTCGGTCAGCGGATAGTTGGCCGCGCGGATGCCAAATTGCATCGCCATGTACAGACACGTCGGCGTCTTACCACAGCGCGACACACCCACTAGGATCAGATCGGCCTTGTCGTAATAATGCGTGCGGGCGCCGTCGTCGTTGTCCAGCGCGAAGTTGACCGCCTCGATCCGCTCCATGTAGTTGGAGTTGTGGCCGATGGAATGGGACTTGCCGACCGAGTAGGAGGAGTGTTCGCTCAGTTCCTGCTCCAGAGGCGCCAGGAACGTGGAAAAAATGTCGATCATGAAACCATTGGACGTTGCGAGAATCTCACGGATGTCCTGATTGACGATGGTATCGAAGATGATCGGGCGAAACCCGTCGGTTTCGGCGGCTTTATTGATTTGCTGTACCATGGCCCGCGCCTTGTCGACGCTGTCTATATACGGCCGTGTCAGCTTGGTGAAGGTTATGTTTTCGAACTGCGCCAACAGGCTTTGGCCCAGCGTTTCGGCGGTGATGCCGGTGCCGTCGGAGATAAAGAAAGCGGATCGTTTCATTTGCGCCTTGGGCCTTAAGCTAGTGAGCTAGTAACGATTCTTGGATATGATAGGCGCGATTTGCCGGCCGCCCGTGGCCCGCATTCTCACTTATTTTCCAGGTCCAGGCCATATCGCCGGCGATTGCTCCCTGGAGCTGCCGGTACTTGAGCTTTTCCAACACAGTCAGTGGAGAGATCACCTTGGTAGAGTACGTAGTTTCCCTCGATAAGCTCGGCGTCCACGATGTAGAGCATGTGGGGGGCAAGAACGCATCCCTGGGCGAGATGATCAGTAACCTCGCCGGCGCCGGTGTCTCGGTGCCAGGTGGCTTCGCCACGACCGCCCAGGCATATCGTGATTTCCTGGAGCTGAGCGGCCTGAACCAGCAGATCCACGATGCCCTCGACGCCCTCGACGTCGATGACGTCAATGCCCTGGCCAGGACCGGCGCCCAGATCCGCCAATGGATCATGGAAGCCGAGTTCCCCGAGAAACTCAACGCCGAGATCCGCACTGCTTTCGCCAAGTTGTCCGAAGGCAATCCCGACATCGCCGTCGCCGTACGTTCCTCGGCCACCGCCGAAGACCTGCCGGACGCCTCGTTCGCCGGTCAGCAGGAGACCTTCCTGAACATCCGTGGCGTGGAAAACGTCATCCGGGCGGCCAAGGAAGTCTTCGCCTCCCTCTTCAACGACCGCGCCATTTCCTACCGCGTGCACCAGGGCTTCGATCACAAGCTGGTCGCCTTGTCCGCCGGTGTGCAGCGCATGGTCCGCTCCGAAACCGGCACCGCCGGCGTGATGTTCACCCTCGACACCGAGTCGGGCTTCCGTGACGTGGTGTTCATCACCGGCGCCTACGGCCTGGGTGAAACCGTCGTGCAGGGCGCGGTGAACCCGGACGAATTTTATGTCCACAAAGGCACCCTGGAAGCCGGCCGTCCCGCCATCCTGCGTCGCAACCTCGGCAGCAAGGCGATCAAGATGATCTACGGCGACGAGGCCAAGGCCGGTCGCTCGGTCAAGACCGTCGAGGTGGACAAGGCTGATCGCGCGCGCTTCTGCCTGACCGACGCCGAAGTCAGTGAACTGGCCAAACAGGCGATGACCATCGAGAAACACTACAAGTGCCCGATGGACATCGAGTGGGCCAAGGACGGTGACGACGGCAAGCTGTACATCGTCCAGGCCCGTCCGGAAACCGTGAAGAGCCGCACCCAGGCCAACGTCATGGAGCGCTACCTGCTCAAGGAAACCGGCACCGTGTTGGTGGAAGGCCGGGCCATCGGCCAGCGCATCGGCGCGGGCAAGGTGCGGATAATCAAGGACGTCTCGGAGATGGACAAGGTCCAGGCCGGCGACGTACTGGTATCCGACATGACCGACCCGGACTGGGAACCGGTCATGAAGCGCGCCAGCGCCATCGTCACCAACCGCGGCGGGCGTACCTGTCACGCGGCGATCATCGCCCGTGAGCTGGGCATTCCGGCCGTGGTCGGTTGCGGCAACGCGACCCAGCTGCTCAAGGACGGCCAGGGCGT
Source organism: Pseudomonas sp. AGC41 (assembly GCF_057334555.1). Lineage (NCBI taxonomy): Bacteria > Pseudomonadati > Pseudomonadota > Gammaproteobacteria > Pseudomonadales > Pseudomonadaceae > Pseudomonas > Pseudomonas sp. AGC41. Next base: position 31,973 of record NZ_JBHFJB010000146.1, on the reverse strand, counting down.
GACTGTTTCCTGCGCCGAGGGCGATACCGGCTATATCTTCGAAGGCGAGCTGGGCTTCGACATCAAGAAGAACTCCGTGGATGCGATGCCGGAGCTGCCGTTCAAGATCATGATGAACGTCGGCAACCCGGACCGCGCCTTCGACTTCGCGCAGTTGCCGAATGCCGGCGTGGGCTTGGCCCGCCTGGAGTTCATCATCAACCGCATGATCGGCGTGCACCCCAAGGCGCTGCTGAACTACGACGGCCTGCCACAGGAAATCAAGGACAGCGTCGACAAGCGCATTGCCGGCTACGACGATCCGGTCGGTTTCTACGTCGAGAAGCTGGTGGAAGGCATCAGCACCCTGGCGGCGGCGTTTTCGCCGAAAAAAGTCATCGTGCGCCTGTCGGACTTCAAGTCCAACGAGTACGCCAACCTGATCGGCGGCAAGCTCTACGAGCCGGAAGAAGAGAACCCGATGCTGGGCTTCCGCGGGGCGTCGCGCTACATCAGCGAGTCGTTCCGTGACTGCTTCGAACTCGAATGCCGGGCCCTCAAGCGCGTGCGTAACGAGATGGGCCTGACCAACGTCGAGATCATGGTGCCGTTCGTGCGCACCCTCGGCGAAGCGAGCCAGGTTGTCGACCTGCTGGCGGAAAACGGCCTGGCCCGTGGCGACAATGGCCTGCGCGTGATCATGATGTGCGAGCTGCCCTCCAACGCGATCCTCGCCGAAGAGTTCCTTGAGTTCTTCGATGGTTTCTCCATCGGTTCCAACGACCTGACCCAGTTGACCCTGGGCCTCGACCGTGACTCCGGGATCATCGCCCACCTGTTCGACGAGCGTAACCCGGCGGTCAAGAAGCTGCTGGCCAATGCGATTGCCGCCTGCAACAAGGCCGGCAAATACATCGGCATCTGCGGCCAGGGCCCTTCGGACCACCCGGATCTGGCCAAGTGGTTGATGGAGCAGGGCATCGAGAGCGTTTCGTTGAATCCGGACTCCGTGCTGGAAACCTGGTTCTTCCTGGCTGAGGGTCAGGCTGCGGTCTGATTGAGTGAAGGGGCCTCGACAGTAATACTGGTTGGTGGAATTCACCGTGGCGGGGGGGGGGGGGGGGCTGGGCTGCGCAGCAGACCTTCTG
>NZ_JBHFJB010000146.1:24529-30826 GCF_057334555.1 Pseudomonas sp. AGC41 | reverse complement strand
CCCCCCCCGCCACAGTTTCCTCTCAGTAGTATTTCGGCCATGCGACCCCTTTTGATTGAAGTAGGGCGGGCTCCACCAGGACGCCGCCCTTTTTTGTGCAAGAAGATCATGCAAAGCAGCAGCAACCTCTTTCCTGTCGCCCTGATCAGCGCCGAGCGGCGCGGTGATCTGAGCGAAGATGTGTATCGCCTGAAGCCTGGCAACAGCCCGGATTACAGCGTCGAAATGGCCGTTACCCGCCTGGGTATGGCCGATGCCGGCGAGGTCCGTGGTGTTCCGGTGATCCTGTTGCACGGCAGTTTTTCCAACCGGCGCTTCTGGTATTCGCCCAAGGGCCTGGGGCTGGGGGCGTACCTGACACGCCTGGGCTTCGATGTCTGGATTCCCGAAATGCGCGGCCACGGGTTATCCCAGCGCAACCAGGGTTATCGCAATAACCGCGTCGCCGACTATGCCCGTTACGATCTGCCGGCCATTGGCGCCTTTGTGCGCGAGCAAAGCGGGCAAGTGCCCCACTGGATCGGCCATTCGCTGGGTGGCATCACCCTGGCGGCGGCCTTGGGCGGTCATTACCTGGGCGAGCCCGCCGTGGCGTCGGCGGCGTTTTTCGGCACCCAGGTCAGCCGCACTTATTGGCCGTTGAAAATCCCCCCGGTGGAGTGGAGCGGGCGCTTCATTCTCAAGCGCTTTGCCCAATTGTCCGGCCCCAGGCTCAAACGCGGCCCGGAGGACGAGCCTATCGGCCTGGCCCTGGAGAGCATGCGCTGGTATGGCCTGTTCGGGCGTTTCGGCGATGCCGAAAAGAACTGGTGGGCCGGCCTTGCGGACGTGCAAGTGCCGGTACTGGCGGTGAGTGCCGCCGGCGATCAGCAGGATCCGACCTGGGCGTGTCAAAAACTGTTCGAACAGATCGGTTCCGAGCGCAAGCAGTTTGTCTGCCTGGGCCGGGCGCAGGGCTTTGGCAATGATTTCGGCCATGTCGAAATGCTTGTCAGCAAAGCCGCGCAAGCCGAGGTCTGGCCGTTGGTGGCGCGCTGGCTGGAAGATCAGCGCGCGCCGCTGTCGGCAGAACAGCCTCGCCTGGCCGAAGCGGTTTGAGGGAAGGCTCTGACAAGGGCATTCCGCTCTGGTCGGCTTGCGGCTAAGATATGACGCGCTACGTTGTTTCGGTCACAAACGGTTATTCATTCAGCCAGACGTCCAACCCTTGCAGGAGCTGCCCGATGAACCATTACCTCACGCCCGACCTGTGCGATACCTACCCGGACCTGGTGCAAGTGTTGGAACCGATGTTCAGCAATTTCGGTGGCCGCGACTCCTTTGGTGGTGAAATCGTGACCATCAAGTGCTTCGAAGACAATTCACTGGTCAAGGAACAGGTTGAACTCGAAGGCAAGGGCAAAGTGCTGGTCGTTGACGGTGGCGGGTCGCTGCGCCGGGCCCTGTTGGGTGACATGCTGGCCGAGAAAGCGGCGAAGAATGGCTGGGAAGGGCTGGTGATCTACGGCTGCATCCGCGATGTCGACGTCATTGCCCAGACCGACCTCGGGGTCCAGGCCCTGGCCAGCCACCCGATGAAAACCGACAAGCGCGGCATTGGTGATCTTAATGTACCGGTGACCTTCGCTGGCGTGACGTTTCGCCCGGGCGAGTATGTCTATGCGGACAACAACGGCGTGATTGTTGCATCGAGCCCGCTGAAAATGCCTGAATGAAACGATATAGCCATAAGGGATGAGGATGTTCGAGGAAGAAAACGCGCAATGGGGGCTGGTTCATGCCCTGGTGCTGGATGGTAAAGGCGGCGCGCGTTCGATAGCCCGGACCGAACTGGACGACTTGCAGTTGCAGGCTCATGAAAGCCTGTGGCTGCATTGGGACCGCAGTCATCCGCAAACCCACACGTGGTTGCGCAAATCCAGTGGCTTGAGTGAATTCAACTGCGATCTGCTGCTGGAAGAGAACACCCGGCCGCGCCTGCTGCCGCTGCCCAATGCCGAGCTGCTGCTGTTTCTTCGCGGGATCAATCTCAACCCGGGCGCGGAACCGGAAGACATGGTCTCGGTGCGCATCTTCGCCTCGGCCCAGCGGGTGATTTCCCTGCGTTTACGCCCGCTGCGCGCCACCGATGAGTTGCTGGCGGAACTGGCCGAGGGCAAGGGGCCGAAGACGGCTTCGGAACTTATCCTTTATATGGCGCAGTACCTGACCAACAAAGTCCAGGACCTGGTCACCTGTCTCTCGGAAATCGTCGACGGCGAGGAAGAAAAGCTCGATACCGACGAACGGTACACTCCCGAGCACGACGCCATTTTGCATATCCGTCGAAGGGCGGCCGGACTGAAGCGATTCCTGGCCCCGCAGCGCGATATCTTCGGCCAGATGTCACGGATCAAATTGCCCTGGTTCGTCGAGGACGACGGCGACTACTGGAATGAATTGAACAACAGCCTGACCCGTTACCTGGAAGAGCTGGAATTGACCCGGGAGCGCGTGGGGCTTGTGCTGGAGGCCGAGGACCGGCGTCTTTCGGTGCGCATGAACCGCACGATGTATCGCTTCGGCATCATCACCGGCATCTTCCTGCCGATGAGCTTCCTCACCGGGCTGCTGGGGATCAATGTCGGCGGCATTCCGTTTTCGGAAAGCCCCTACGGTTTTCTGGTTGCCTGCCTGCTGATGCTGTGCGTGGCCCTGGGGCAGTGGTGGCTGTTTCGCCGTTTGCGCTGGGTGTGATGAGGCTTCATGTGACCCGACGAAATCTGATCGCGTCTTCCACAGACATCACGAGAGGTGCGTATGCACGATCCGTTTGAACAGTCTCTGCGCGATATGCTCAAGGCTTCGCCGTCCAGCCGGGACGACGATGCATGCCTGGGACGCGTGCTCAAAACCGCCAACCGCCAGGTAGGCGCCGGCGATCTTTTCAGCTTGCTGGGCCGCTGGCTGCCCGCGCTGATGATCGCCCTGAACAACGGGTCGGCCCATGTCTCGCCGGTTTCCCGTCGCAAACCTGTTACTCGCACCGCTGATAAGGCTGACTGAATATGGAACTTGATCTCTGGACCCAGAGCCTCGTCACGGCAATGACAGCGTTGTGGACCAAAGTGGCTAACTTCATCCCCAACCTCTTTGGCGCCCTGGTGGTGCTGTTGCTGGGTTTCGTGGTGGCCAAGCTCCTCGACACGCTGCTCTCCAAATTGCTCGCCAAACTTGGCCTCGACCGCCTGATGGGCGGCACCGGCCTGACCAAGCTGCTGTCGCGTGGCGGTATCCAGGTTCCGATCTCGACCTTGGTCGGCAAGATCGTCTACTGGTTCGTCCTGCTTATTTTCCTGGTTTCGGCGGCCGAGTCCCTCGGGTTGGAGCGGGTTTCGGCGACGCTCGACATGCTTGCGCTCTACCTGCCGAAGGTTTTTGGTGCCGCACTGGTGCTGCTGGTGGGTGTGCTGCTGGCGCAACTGGCGAACGGGCTGGTGCGTGGCGCGGCCGAGGGCGTCGGGCTGGATTATGCCTCGGGCGTTGGGCGTATCGCCCAGGGCCTGGTGATCATCATCAGTATTTCGGTCGCGATCAGTCAGTTGGAGGTCAAGACGGACCTGCTCAACCATGTGATCGTGATCGTCCTGATTACCGTTGGTCTGGCGGTCGCGCTGGCAATGGGGTTGGGGAGCCGGGAGATCGCCGGTCAGATTCTTGCGGGAATCTATGTGCGTGAACTATATGAAGTTGGGCAACAAGTGCGTGTTGGCGAGGTCGAAGGCCAGATCGAAGAGATCGGGACGGTGAAAACCACATTGCTGACCGAGGAGGGCGAGCTAGTCTCGCTGTCCAATCGGATCCTGCTGGAGCAGCATGTGAGTAGCCGCTAACCCGGCAAATCCTGCTAATGTATGCCGCCGCAAAATGCCCGCTACGGCGGGTTGCGGCGCACATTGACCTAGACTGTCGGCCCGACTTGTTTTGAACAAACCCCAATCGCTATCCACGCGCTACGACCCCCGTGATCTCTCTGATGAGGAGTTGGTCGCGCGCGCGCATACGGAGCTGTTCCACGTCACGCGCGCTTATGAAGAGTTGATGCGCCGTTACCAGAGAACTTTATTTAACGTCTGTGCACGATATCTTGGGAACGATCGCGATGCTGATGATGTCTGTCAGGAGGTGATGTTGAAGGTGCTATACGGGTTGAAGAACTTCGAGGGGAAATCGAAGTTCAAGACCTGGCTGTACAGCATCACCTACAACGAATGCATCACGCAGTATCGTAAGGAACGGCGAAAGCGTCGCTTGATGGACGCGTTGAGCCTGGACCCCCTCGAGGAAGCGTCTGAAGAAAAGGCGCCCAAGCCCGAGGAAAAGGGTGGGCTCGATCGCTGGCTGGTTTATGTGAACCCGATCGATCGGGAGATTCTGGTGCTACGATTTGTCGCAGAACTGGAATTCCAGGAGATCGCAGACATAATGCATATGGGTTTGAGCGCGACAAAAATGCGTTACAAGCGCGCGCTCGATAAGCTGCGTGAGAAATTTGCAGGCATTGCCGAAACTTAGTTCGGCGCAAATATCTCTTACGTGTAGGCAAGTTCTGATAGACTTGCCGCCGAGTTGTCCCCCGGTTTGCGGGACTGCTTCACAATCACCAGATGGGGATTTAACGGATGAAACTGAAAAACACCTTGGGCTTTGCCATTGGTTCTTTGATTGCTGCCACTTCGTTCGGCGCTCTGGCACAAGGCCAAGGCGCAGTTGAAATCGAAGGCTTCGCCAAGAAAGAAATGTTCGACAGCGCTCGCGACTTCAAGAACAACGGCAACCTGTTCGGCGGTTCGGTTGGTTACTTCCTGACCGACGACGTTGAGCTGCGTCTGGCCTACGACGAAGTGCACAATGCACGTACCGACGACGGCACTAACGTCAAGGGCGCCAACACCGCTCTGGACGCTCTGTACCACTTCAACAACCCAGGCGACATGCTGCGTCCTTACGTCTCTGCCGGTTTCTCGGACCAGAGCATCGACCAGAATGGCAGCAACGGTCGTGACCGTTCTACCTTCGCCAACGTTGGTGGCGGCGCCAAGCTGTATTTCACTGACAACTTCTACGCCCGTGCCGGCGTTGAAGCTCAGTACAACATCGACCAGGGCGACACCGAGTGGGCGCCTAGCGTTGGTATCGGTGTGAACTTCGGTGGCGGTTCCAAGCCAGCCGCTGCTCCAGTTCCAGCACCTGCTGAAGTCTGCTCCGACAGCGACAACGATGGCGTGTGCGACAACGTCGACAAGTGCCCTGACACCCCAGCCAACGTAACCGTTGACGCTGATGGCTGCCCAGCTGTTGCTGAAGTCGTACGTGTTGAGCTGGACGTCAAGTTCGACTTCGACAAGTCGGTCGTTAAAGAAAACAGCTACGGCGACATCAAGAACCTGGCTGATTTCATGAAGCAGTACCCATCCACCAGCACAACTGTTGAAGGTCACACTGACTCCGTCGGTCCTGACGCTTACAACCAGAAGCTGTCCGAGCGTCGTGCAAACGCCGTCAAGCAGGTTCTGACCAACCAGTACGGTGTTGAGTCGTCCCGCGTTCAGTCTGTTGGCTACGGCGAATCCCGCCCAGTTGCCGACAACGCCACTGAAGCTGGTCGTGCAGTTAACCGTCGCGTAGAAGCGCAGGTTGAAGCCCAAGCTAAGTAATTAGCCCAAAGCTTTGGAAAAGCCCGGCTCAGGCCGGGCTTTTTTTTGCCTGCGATTTGGTGGATCAGTGGCCGGGCTGGGGAAACCTGTAACCTGTGGGAGCGAGCCTGCTCGCGAATGCGGCCTCACAGCCGGCATATCTTTACCGGTCGTACTTCGATTCTATTGTGGGAGCGAGCTTGCTCGCGATGGCGGCCTGACAGTCGGCCAGGGTTTTGTTGACTGGGTACATATCCGTTGCTGCGGTCACGGCTGCTTAGGGTTCCGCCCTTACGGCGGGTCACTTTTTTCAGACGCCAAAAAAGTAACCAAAAACGCTTTGCCCCACCACTCGGTGCCTCGCCTAGGCTCGGCATGCCCTCACTCCGGCATTGCTCCGTGGGCCCGCCGCGAAGGGCCGTCCCTGGCCCAGCGCGGCTAACCCGGCATCCATGCCGGGTTGCCCACTGCGCAATGCCTGCGTTCGGCCAGCGTGGTTAACGGGGCGTCTCAGATCAAGATCAAGATCAAGAGCGAGGCGGCTTGGCGGCCGGCCTGTCTCTTCAGCTTTGCCCCGACCTAACTGTGGGAGCGAGCCTGCTCGCGAAGGCGATGTGTCAGT
>NZ_JBHFJB010000146.1:0-24509 GCF_057334555.1 Pseudomonas sp. AGC41 | reverse complement strand
CCATTGGGGTCACTGAAAGATTGCCATCGCGAGCAGGCTCCCCCCCACATGGGTAAGGGGTTGTCTGTTACTGGGCTGCTGCCTGGGCGAAGACCGGCGGGGAGGCAGCCAGCTCGGCTGTACCGGCCACCGCGCCAATCACCAGGATCGCCGGGCTCTTGAGTTGAAACGCGACGGCATCGGTCTCCATCGAGGCCAGGTCGCTGCGGCAGTCACGTTGATGGGGCAGGGAAGCGTTTTCGATCATCGCTACCGGCGTGTCCGCTGCCAGTCCGCCCGCCAGCAGTTGCTCGCGAATCTCGCTCAGTTTCGCCACGCCCATGTACACCACCAGGGTCGTGCCACTTTGCGCCAGGGCTTGCCAGTTCAGGCTGCTGCCGTCCTGGGTGTGAGCCGTTACCAGGGTCACGCCCCGGGCAATCCCGCGCAGGGTCAGTGGGATATCGCACTGGGTCGCGCCCGCAAGACCGGCGGTGATGCCGTTGACCAGCTCCACCTCGACGCCGTGCTCGCGCAGCCACTGGGCTTCTTCACCGCCCCGGCCGAAGATGCACGGGTCGCCGCCTTTGAGGCGCACCACGCATTTGCCTTGGCGGGCATAACGCAACATCAGCCGGTGGATAAACGCCTGGGGAGTGGAGCGGCAGCCGCCGCGCTTGCCGACGGCAATGATGCGCGCACTGGGGCAGTGCTCCAGCACCGCGTCGTTGACCAGGTCGTCGATCAACACCACGTCGGCCTCGCCCAACGTGCGCACGGCTTTGAGGGTCAGCAATTCAGGGTCGCCAGGACCCGCACCTACCAGCCAGACTTTTGCGTTCATAGTGTTCTCCTCACGAGATCGCGGCGACCGGTTGCGCGGTGGCAACCAGCAGGCGCTTGATTTCCGGTACGCAGGAACCGCACTGCGTGCCGCAGCCGAGTTCTTTTTTCAGGCCCTGCAAATCCAGGCCGCGCTCGATGCCCGCGCAAACCGCACGCTGGCTGATATTCATGCAGTTGCACAGCGTTTTCCCGCCAGCCGTGGCGGCGCCGGTGTTACCCGGCGGTGCGCTCAAGGGGGCCAGCAGCCAGCGCCGCAACTGGTCGTCGGCGCGTCCTTCCAACCAGAGGTTTTGCAACCAATGCCGGGCCAGGGTTTCGCCGGCGAGGCGAATGGCGGTGATGCGGCTGTTTTCGATCCGTACCCGCTTGCCAATTGAGCGACGCGGGTCGTCATAGGCCAGGACCGGGCCTTCGATCAGCCCCAGCTGTTCGTCGATCGCCTGCAAAAGCTGCGGTTCGGGCGCCACGGCGCTGGCAGCGCGTATCAGCAACGCGGGACGGTCGCGGCCGGTCAGGCTCAGGCTGACGTAGGCAAACGCCTCACACAGCGGACGCAACGTCTTCAGATGCTGTTGAACATTGCCTTCAACCAGGGCGAACAGGTGCCAGGGCAGGTTCACCGGCTCCAGGCGTACGCCGCTGTGCTTGAGTTCCGGCTGTTTCGACAACGGGTCGAACGCCGGTTGAGTCAGGGTATTGACGCCGCCCTTGAGAAACCGGTCGCCCCAGTGCATGGGCAGGAAGGCTTGGCCGGGGCGCACGCTGTCGTCGCTGTCCACGGCCACGATCACGCTGCCGCGACGGCTCTTGAGGCTGACCAGGTCGCCGGCTTGCAGGCGATGGCGAAGCAGTTCGTCGGGATGCAGGCTGAGCACCGCTTCGTTCACATGGCCGAACAACTGCGCGGCGGTACCGGTACGGCTCATCCCGTGCCACTGATCGCGCAGCCGACCGGTGTTCAGCGTCAGCGGGTAGCGCGCGTCGCGCAATTCCTTGGCGGCGCGATAAGGGTCGGCCACGAATCGGGCGCGGCCGCTGTCAGTCGGGAAAATCCCGTCCCCGTACAAGCGCGCCGTTCCGACTGTGGCGCCCTCTGGGAAGGGCCATTGTTGAGGGCCGAGGCGGTCGATCACGGCATGGCTGATGCCGGACAAGTCCAGGTCGCGGCCACGGGTCAGTTGCTTGTATTCATCGAACAAGTGGGCCGGGGCTTCAAAGGCGAACAGGCTGGGCTGGCCGGGGCGCAGGCGTTTCTCCAGCCGTTGTGCGAAATCTACCGTGATCGCCCAGTCCGGCCGTGCTTCACCCGGTGCGTTTATTGCCCGGCGAACGTGGGAAATGCGTCGTTCGGAGTTGGTGACCGAGCCTTCTTTTTCGCCCCAACTGGCCGCCGGCAACAGCAGGTCGGCAAAGGCTGCGGTTTCGGTGGTCCGGAAGGCCTCTTGCAATACCACGAACGGGCAGGCTTGCAGGGCTTCGCGCACGGCGGCCTGGTCCGGCATCGACTGGGCCGGGTTGGTGCAGGCGATCCACAGGGCCTTGATCTTGCCGCTGCGAACCTGCTCGAACAATTCGATAGCGCTCAAGCCTGTGGTGCTCGGCAATTGCTCGACGCCCCAGTAGCTGGCGACCTCGGCGCGATGTTCCGGATTGCCGGCTTCGCGATGGCCCGGCAGCAGGTTGGACAGGCTGCCGGTTTCCCGGCCGCCCATGGCGTTGGGCTGGCCGGTCAGCGAGAACGGTCCTGCGCCCGGTCGGCCGATCTGTCCGGTGGCCAGGTGCAGGTTGATCAACGCGCTGTTTTTAGCGCTGCCCGCGGTGGACTGGTTCAAGCCCATGCACCACAACGAGAGGAAACTTGGCGAGGTACCCACCCACTCGGCGCATTGGTGCAGTTGCTCGACGCTGATCCCGCACAGCTGGGCGACCATGGCGGGCGTGTAGTCGCGCACCAGGTTCTTCAGGTCCGCGAGGCCTTCGGTGTGGGCCTTGATGAAGCTGCGGTCGACCCAGTCTTCCCACAGCAGCAAGTGCAAAATCCCATGGAACAAGGCGACATCGGTGCCAGGCAGGATCGCCAGGTGCAGGTCCGCCAGGTCGCAGGTGTCGGTGCGCCGGGGGTCGATGACGATGACTTTCATCTGCGGCCGGCGGGATTTGGCTTCTTCGAGGCGTCGGAACAGGATGGGATGGGCGTAGGCCATGTTACTGCCGACGATCATCACGCAATCGCTCAGTTCCAAGTCCTCATAGCTGCACGGTGGCGCGTCGGCGCCCAGGCTGCGCTTGTAGCCCACCACGGCAGAGGACATGCACAGCCGCGAATTGCTGTCGATGTTGTTGGTGCCGACCAGCGCCCGGGCGAGTTTGTTGAAGGCGTAGTAATCCTCGGTCAGCAGTTGGCCGGAGATGTAGAAAGCCACGCTGTCCGGTCCGTGCTCGGCAATCGTGTCGGCGAAGACGCTGGCGGCATGGTCCAGGGCGCTGTCCCAATCGGTACGGCCACGAGCCAGGCCCTTGCCCAGCCGCAGTTCGGGATAGAGGGCGCGCGCGGCGAGATCGCCGGTCAAGTGCAGGGTCGAGCCCTTGCTGCACAGTTTGCCGAAGTTGGCCGGATGGGTGGGATCGCCACTGACGCCGAGAATGCGCTCGCCGTCATGTTCGATCAGCACGCCGCAACCGACCCCGCAATAACAGCAGGTCGAGGCAGTCGTCTGGCGGCTCATCAGCTTGCGTCCCGCAGGGCCAGCATCACCCGGCCGTTCTCGACGCGGGCCGAATGATGATGGGCGCAGCCCACATCGGGCGCCTGGGCCTGGCCGGTTTCCAGGTCGATCTGCCAGTTGTGCAGCGGGCAGGCCACGCGCTTGCCGTAGATCAGGCCTTGGGACAGCGGGCCGCCCTTGTGTGGGCATCGGTCGTCGAGTGCGAATACTTCATTGTCGCTGGTGCGAAAAATCGCGATATCGCCTTTCGGCCCGTTGATGATGCGTGAGCCCAGGGCATTGATGTCTTCCAGCGCGCAGATATCCAGCCAGTTCATGCCAGTACCTCCAGGTCCTTCACGGGGATGACCTCGAACTCTTTTTTCAGCTGCGGTTGTTCCAGCCGTTGCTTCCAGGGGTCCTGCTCCAGCGACAGGGAAAACTTCAGGCGCTCGTGCAGGGCCTTGCGCCGCTCCGGGTCTTCCAGCACGGCTTTCTTGATGTGGTCCATGCCGACACGCTGCATGTAGTGCACGGTGCGTTCGAGGTAGAAGGCTTCTTCGCGGTACAGCTGCAGGAAGGCGCCGTTGTATTCGCGCACTTCTTCGGCGGTCTTGAGCTTGACGAAGAACTCGGCGACCTCGGTCTTGATCCCGCCGTTGCCACCGATGTACATCTCCCAGCCGGAATCGACGCCGATGATGCCGACGTCCTTGATGCCCGCTTCCGAGCAGTTGCGTGGGCACCCGGAGACCGCCAGCTTCACCTTGTGCGGCGACCACATGTTGAACAGGTCGTGTTCCAGCTCGATGCCCAGTTGGGTGGAGTTCTGCGTGCCGAATCGGCAGAACTCGCTGCCCACGCAGGTCTTCACGGTGCGAATGGATTTGCCATAGGCGTGGCCGGACGGCATGTCGAGGTCTTTCCAGACGCCGGGCAGGTCCTGCTTCCTGATGCCCAGCAGGTCGATACGCTGGCCGCCGGTGACCTTGACCATGGGCACGTTGTATTTGTCTGCCACGTCGGCAATGCGCCGCAACTCGGATGGGTTGGTCACGCCGCCCCACATCCGCGGGACCACCGAGTAGGTGCCGTCTTTCTGGATATTAGCGTGGGCGCGTTCGTTGATCAGGCGCGACTGCGGATCATCCTGGGCTTCGCCGGGCCAGGTGGAAATCAGGTAGTAGTTCAACGCCGGGCGGCAGGTGGCGCAGCCGTTCGGCGAGCGCCAGTTCAAGTAACCCATGGTTCCGGCGATGGTCAGCAGGTGCTGGTCGCGGATCGCCTGGCGGATCTGCCCATGGTTGAGGTCGCTGCAACCGCAGATGGCTTTTTCGCTTTTTGGCTTGACGTCCGCCGCGCCGCCGACGGTGTTGATCAGGATCTGCTCCACCAGGCCGGCGCAAGAGCCGCAGGAACTGGCGGCCTTGGTGTGTTTTTTCACGTCATCGACGCTGAACAGGCCGTGTTCCTGGATCGCCTTGACGATGGTGCCCTTGCACACGCCATTGCAGCCGCAGACTTCGGCGGTGTCGGCCATGCTCATGGCTTTGTCCTGGCCTTGATGGCCAACGTCGCCCAAGGCGTTTTCACCGAACATGAGGTGATCGCGGATCTCACTGATGGCGTGGTTCTCACGGATCTGGCGGAAATACCAACCACCGTCTGCGGTATCGCCGTACAGGCACGCGCCGACCAGCACGTCATCCTTGATGACGAGCTTCTTGTAGACGCCGCCAATCGGATCGGAAAGGGTGATGGTCTCGGTGCCTTCGCCGCCCATGAAGTCGCCGGCGGAAAACAGGTCGATACCGGTGACTTTCAACTTGGTCGACGTCACCGAGCCTTTGTAGGTGGCGAAGCCCAGCTGCGCGAGGTGGTTGGCGCAGACTTTGGCCTGTTCGAACAACGGCGCCACCAGGCCGTAGGCGGTGCCGCGATGGTTGGCGCACTCGCCGATGGCGTATACGCGTGGGTCGTAGGTTTGCATCGTGTCGTTGACCAGAATGCCGCGGTTGCACGGAATGCCGGATTTTTCCGCCAGTTCGGTACTGGGCCGGATACCGGCAGCCATCACCACCAGGTCGGCGGGAATGATGTCGCCGTTCTTGAACTGGACCGAGCCGACCCGGCCGTTGCCGGCGTCGTGCAAGGCCTGGGTCTGCTCGCTGAGGCGGAATTTCAGGCCACGATTTTCCAGGGCGGTCTGCAGCAGTTGGCCGCTGGTCTTGTCCAGTTGGCGTTCCAGCAGCCATTCGCCGATGTGCACCACGGTCACGTCCATGCCGCGCAGTTTCAAGCCATTGGCGGCTTCCAGGCCGAGCAGGCCGCCACCGATGACCACCGCGTGTTTGTGGGTCTTGGCCGTATTGATCATGGCCTGCGTGTCGGCGATGTCGCGGTAGCCGATCACGCCATCCAGAGTGTTGCCCGGGATCGGCAGGATGAACGGCGTCGAGCCGGTGGCGATGAGCAGGCGGTCGTACTCGGCTTCGCTACCGTCTTCGGCGATGACCCGGCGCTTGACCCGGTCAATCTCCACCACTTTGCGGTTGAGCAGTAGCTTGATGTTGTTGTCCAGGTACCAGCTCAGGTCGTTGAGCACGATTTCTTCGAATGTCTGTTCCCCGGCCAGCACGGGCGAGAGCAGGATGCGGTTGTAGTTGGTGTGGGGCTCGGCGCCGAAGACCGTGATGTCGTAGAGCTCGTTGCTCAGTTTGAGCAGTTCCTCGAGGGTGCGAACCCCGGCCATGCCGTTGCCGATCATTACCAGTTTGAGTTTTTTCATCAGGGGTCTCCGCAAGCCCAGACCGGTCTCGTCACGTTTCATCACGGCGGTCGGGCTGGCTCGGCAATTTTTTCGAAAACAAAAAAAGGCGTCTCGCTAGCAAACTAGCGAGGACGCCTTTGTCCTGGTCCCGTTCTCTCGGGAAGCACCGCCTTCATCGTTGGAGGCGTTGCTTTATGTATGGTGGAAGAGGTTATGCAGTGGTTGTGCCAAGTGGCGCGAGGGCTTGCATTTATTGGAGGAGAAGGGGATTGGCCGGGTTGCGGGGGGATTTATTGCACCGAATCAAAGCGTGTTGCCCGGTAATGGAGCGTCAGCCTTGGCACATGTAGCGGCTGTTACACCGCTTTCGCGAGCAGGCTCGCTCCCACAGGAGACCGCGATCAACCTGTGGGAGCGAGCCTGCTCGCGAAGGGGGCAACTGGGTTTCAGTTATGAAATACCAAAAACAGCAGCACGATGTTGACCACCAACGACACCAGCGCCAACGTCCGCCAGACCTTCAGCGGCTCCCGCTCAAGCAATGGCCGGGGCCTTACGCTCAAGCTTCGCCGCTCGCCCTGTTCCAGCTGCAACAGCCATTCTTCAGCCGTTTCAAAGCGCTGCGCAGGGTCTGCCGCCACGGCGCGTTCCAGGCTCTGCCCGAGCCATTCGGGCAGGTCCGGTCGATAACGATTGGCGCTCACGGGTACACCAAAGCGCGGGCGCTGAAAGGCTTCGATTTCGCCGTAGGGATAGTGCCCGGTCAGCAGGAAATACACGGTCACGCCGACCGCATACAAATCCTGTTGCGCCGTCGGCGCGGCGCCGCCGAAGGCTTCCGGCGCAATGTAGCTGGGGGTGCCAGGCAAGACGTTGGCCTGGTCTTCGGACAAACCGGGGCAGTACGCCAGGCCAAAATCCAGCAAGCGCAACTCCCCATCGTCGCCCTGGTGCAGGTTTTCCGGCTTGATGTCGCGGTGGTAGATCTGCCTTCGATGCAACAGGCCCACCGCGCGCACCAGTCGCTGCGCCAACTCCAGCCATTGAGCCAGGGGCAACGGACCACTTTGGTTGACCAGCTCGGCCAGGGTCACGCCCGGATATTCACGCATCACGTAGTACAGGTGTTGGCGCTGGGGAACGCCATGCACCTCCGGAAACTGCCGACCCGCGACCCGCTTGAGAAACCATTCCTCCGACAACAGCGCCTGGCCGGCGCGGGTGTCGTCCCGTAGCTGCACGGGCAAGGTTTTCAATAGCCAGGGTTGGCCCTGACCATCGTGTACCCGGTAAAGCAACGATTGCTGGCTCTGGCCGAGCAGGCTTTCGATCCGCCAGCCTTCGAACACCTGGCCCGCCTTCAGTGCCGGGGGCAGCGGCCACTGTTGCAGTTGGATCAGCGCGTCGCCGATGCTCGCTTCGCCCACCGCATCGACCCGCACCAACAGCGCGCTGGCGTTGTCCTGGCTACCGGCCAGGTGCGCGGCGTTGACCAGTGTCTGCGCCGCGCGATCCAGGTCTGGCTGGTCGCGCAGGATGCCGGCAATGGCTGTGTCCCCCAGTACCGCCCAGACGCCGTCGCTGAGCAGCACGAAGGTTTCATCTTCACGCAGCTCACCGTCGAGGAAGTCGAGGATCAAATGCTGATCCAGCCCCAAGGCACGCTTGAGCACATGTTGCATGCCCTGTTGTTCCCAGACGTGATCTTCGCTGACCCGTTGCAAATGGTCGGCGTGCCACCGGTAGACCCGGCAATCGCCGACGTGCGCCAGGGTGAAGCGCCGGCCCCGCAGGACCAGGGCGCTGACCGTGGTCAGCAGCGGTTGGCCGCCGCCGTTGGCTTGCAGCCAGCGATTCTGTGCCAGCAGCAGCCGGTCCAGCGCCTGGGCCACGCCCCAGGTCTGCGGCGTGGAATAGTAATCCAGGGCGAGTGCCTGCAAGGTCGAACGCGCGGCCAACCCGCCATCGGCGCATTGGCTCACGCCGTCGGCGATGGCGAACAGGTAGCCCTTGCTGGCGGCCAGGGCCGGGGCGGGGGTGACCAGGCGCAGGGCGTCCTGGTTTTCCTCTCGGGGACCCGTGGCGCTGGCTTCGGCAAAACTCAATTGCAGGCTCATGGTTGCAGGTTATACCCGAGCCGCGGTAACGGCCGCCGAACCCCAGGTGGTCCTCCAGCGGCGCTTGACCCCGTGCAGGCCGAACCAGGCCAGGACACCGAGGCTGGCGAACAACCACAGCGCCAGCTGGTAGCTGCCGGTGCTCTGCTTGATCGCGCCCATGCCCGCCGCCAGGGCGAAGCCGCCGATGCCGCCGGCCATGCCGATCAGCCCGGTCATCACGCCGATCTCGCGACGGAAACGTTGTGGCACCAGTTGGAACACCGCGCCGTTGCCCGCACCCAGGCCGAGCATGGTGCAGACGAACAGGGCCAGCGCCGCGTAGGAACTCGGCAGGTTGAAGCCGACCGCGGCGATGCAGACAGCCGCCACGGTGTACATGCCCAGCAAGGTGCGGATGCCGCCGAAGCGATCTGCCAGCGCACCACCCAGTGGGCGCATCAGGCTGCCACCGAAGACGCAGGCTGCGGTGTAGTAACCTGCGGTCACCGGGCTCAGGCCATATTGGTCGTTGAAGTAGCCGGGCAGCGCGCTGGCCAGGCCGATGAAGCCGCCGAAGGTCACGCTGTAGAAGAACATGAACCACCAGCTGTCGCGATCACCGAGGGCCTTGAGGTAGTCAGCCATGGACTTGGCCTTGGGCCGCTCCGGGGCGTTCTTGGCCAGCCAGGCGAACAGGACCAGGGTGATCACCAGCGGGATCACCGCGAAGCCGAACACGTTGGTCCAGCCGAAGGCCACCGCCATCACCGGGGCGATCAACGCGGCAAGCACGGTGCCCGAGTTACCGGCACCGGCGATGCCCATGGCCTTGCCTTGGTGCTGTGGTGGATACCACTGGGACGCCAGCGGCAGGGCCACGGCGAACGAAGCGCCAGCCACGCCCAGAAACAGGCCCAGCAGCAAGGCTTGTTCGTAGCTGTGGATGCCCAGCTTCCAGGCGCAGAACAGCGCGCCGATCACGATCACCTGGCCGACCATGCCGGCGGTCTTCGGTGAAATGCGGTCGGCCAGCAGGCCCATGAACAGGCGCAGCACGGCGCCGGCGAGGATCGGTGTTGCGACCATCAGGCCGCGCTGTTGAGTGGTCAGGTGCAGGTCGGCGGAGATCTGCACCGCGAGTGGGCCGAGCAGGTACCAGACCATGAAGCTCAGGTCGAAATAGAGGAAGGCCGCGAACAGTGTCGGGGTGTGGCCGGATTTCCAGAAGCTTGAATTCATCGCGCACCTCAGCTGTAAAAGTCTCGAGAAATGAGTCAGTGCTTTGAGCAGTGCGCCGCCTGTGGTCGCACCACCGGCCCCGCGGGGCCAAAACAAAAAAACGCCGCAACCCGGATCGCCAGAGAGGCGAGGAGGGTGTGCGACGTCTTTGTCGTAGGTGGGGCAACCGCCGTTGGTTACCTGTGGGGTTGCTTAAGCGAGATCTGTGCCAACCTGCGAGGTTCGGGGGAGGCCTTCGCGAGCAGGCTCGCTCCCACAGGTGATTGGTGGGTTCGCGATGTTGCGTGCACCCTGGAGTTCATGTGGGAGCGAGCTTGCTCGCGATGACGGTGGGGCAGTCGACAGTGATGCTGGATACAAAATCGCTATCGCGAGCAAGCTCGCTCCCACAATGGATCAGAGGTGTTCTCCGGACCTGTGGGAGCGAGCCTGCTCGCGAAGGAGTCTGGCCAGGCACTACAAGGCCTTCAGCCGAGCAACTCGTTCATGGCAATGATCTGCTCCGCCACCTGGATCAGCTTCTGCTGGCGGCTCATGGCCTGGCGGCGCATCAGGGTGTAGGCCTGTTCTTCGTTGCAGTCCTTCATCTTCATCAGCATGCCCTTGGCCAGTTCGATGCGCTTGCGTTCGGCCAGTTGCTGGTCCCGGGCCAGGAGCTGCGCGCGCAGGGCCTGGTCGCTTTCGAAGCGGGCCATGGCCACGTCGAGGATCGGTTGCAGGCGTGCGGAATGGATGCCTTCGACGATATAGGCACTGACGCCAGACTTGATCGCCTGCCGCATCACATCCGGGTCGTGCTCGTCGGTAAACATGACGATCGGTCGCGGTTGGTCACGACTGACCAGCACCACTTGCTCCATGACGTCACGCCCGGGTGACTCGGTATCGATCAGGATCACGTCCGGACGCACCGTTTCGACGCGCGCCGGCAGGTCGATGGTCAGGCCGGATTCGTCGATCACTTCGAAGCCGGCTTCAATCAGGGCCGCCTTGAGGCGCCCGACTTTTTTCGCGGTGTCGTTGATCAGCAGGATACGCAGCATGGTCGTGGCTCCTGTCAGCGACTGGCGAGAAGGGCAGCCGCATCGCTCAAGGCGTGCAGTTTGAAGCTGCGGGCGTACCCGGCCGGGTCCGAGCCGTCCCAGGTGGTGCCGTCGATCAGTTGGCTGCTGCGCATGTCCTGGCTTGGGGACGCAATGTCCAGCGCCCCACAGGCTTCACGGTACAGCGTGAGTTGCTGGACGTCCCGGGCCACGGCCAGGTAATCCGGATCTTCGCGCAGCAAGCCCCAGCGCCGGAACTGAGTCATGAACCACATGCCGTCGGACAGGTACGGCAGGTTCACCTCGCCGTCGCCATGGAAGCGCATCGCGTGGGGATCCTGCCAGCTGTTGCCCAAGCCGTCGGCATAGATGCCCAGCAGGCGCGGCTCGATGCAGTCCAGCGGGGCGTCAAGGTATTCCGGTGCACTCAATAGTTGCGCGGTGCTGCGACGGTTTTCGCTGCTTTGTTCGATGAAGCGGCTGGCTTCGAGAATGGCCATCACCAACGCCCGGGCGGTATTGGGGTATTGCTCGACGAACGCACGGGTGCAGCCCAGGACTTTTTCGGGGTGGTCGGGCCAGATGGTCTGGGTGGTCGCCAGGGTAAAGCCAAGGTTCTGTTTCACCGCGCTGGCGCACCAGGGCTCGCCGACGCAGAACCCGTCGATGCGCCCGGCTTGCAGGTGCGCGATCATTTGCGGCGGCGGTACCACCACGCTGTCGACATCCGACAAGGGGTGGATGCCCTGGGCGGCGAGCCAGTAATAGAGCCACATGGCGTGGGTGCCGGTGGGGAAAGTCTGGGCGAAGGTCAGTTTCGGGCGAGTTTGGTGCACGTGCCGTTCCAGTGCTTCAGGACTGGTCACGCCTTGGGCCTGCAAGCCATGGGACAGGTTGATGCTCTGGCCGTTCTGGTTCAGCCCCATCAGCACCGCCATGTCGGTCGATGCGACCCCGCCAATACCCAGGTGCACCGCATAGACCAGGCCGTACAGGCTGTGGGCGGCGTCGATTTCACCGCTGACCAGCTTGTCCCGCAGGTTGGCCCAGGACGCCTGGCGCTTGAGATTCAGGGTCAAGCCGTAGGGTTGGGCGAAGCCCTGGGTGGCGGCCACCACCACCGGGGCACAGTCGCTCAAGGCCATGAAACCGAGGTTGACCGCGCTCTTTTCCGGGGCATCGCTGCCGTTGACCCAGGCCAGGGGATTGGCTGGAACTTCATTCATTGCGCTTCACCTTTGCACATAAAAAAGCGCCGTGTCCGAGCCAATTGCCAGAGCAGGGCCGCAGACGCCTTTAATCAATCTGGCACTCATTTGGCCGTCGGCATGGGCGCCGATGAACAGTAATGGTGCAAGGCATATGCCAGCCGAGCCCTCATCAGCTTTCCATCAAGATTCCAGGCGTCGCGTCTTTCATCCTGTCGGTCCTTCCAACGCCACGTAGCAAAGGGGACGGTATGCAGGACACAACAAATTGCACCACGGCAGAACCTGATCTGGGCGATCGCGTGCTGCACCTGCGCGTGACCCGGGCCCCGGTTCAACTGAGCACTGCGCGGTCGGGCCGCAACCACTGTCTACCCGTTGGTTGGGAGGGGCTGGTGGTACAGAACGATTCGCAGCGCTTGAGTGCCGGCGAGCTGCACGTCACGCCGGTTTGCGAAGCGACGCTGGTCAAGCTGCAAGCGTTCCTGGATATGAGCGATGCCTTGGTGGATGCCGGGCAGAGGCTGGACGCCTTGCCGTGGGCCCTGCTGCCGGTGACGGGCGAAATCGTCCGTTCGCCCCAACGGCTCGAACGCTGGTACATCGGGCAAGCGATGGACGGCACGCCTGCTTATCACGCGTTCGCCCGCTTGTTGCGTTATCACGAGAGCTACGGGCTCGTTCGTTTTCTATTGGAACAAGGCACCCGCAGTGAAAAACTGACCACCCTGGCGCAGCGTTACGGCGTGTCGGTCTCGCATTTTCGTCGGCTCTGCCACCAGGCCTTGGGCAGCGCAGCCAAACCGGCGTTGCGCGGCTGGCGCACGGCCCAGGCGCTGTTGAACATGAGTCTTCGGGACGGCTCGCTGACCGACGTCGCGCTGGAGTTCGGTTTCGCCTCGTCGTCCCACTTCTCCAAGGAAATCCGCGAGCTGGTGGGTTTTGCGCCCAGTAGCCTGGCGGATATCACCTACCTGCCAGGCAAGTGAGCCGATGCCCCCTCGTTTGTTATCGCCGGTTCTGTTTTGTCTCTGTTTGAGTGGCGCGTGGCTGTTCGCACCCGTTGCCGTGGCGGCCAATGTCTATACTTTCGAGGCCCGCGAACAGAGCGCGCGCACGTTTTTCAGCGAGCTGTCCGGGTCCTTGGGCAAACCGGTGATCGTCAGCAAGGCCGCGGCGGCCAAGCGCATTGGTGGTTCGTTCGACCTGCGCACGCCGCAACGCACGTTCGAGCGAGTCAGCGCACAGATGGGGTTGATCTGGTACAGCGATGGCCAGGCGATCTATTTGTATGACGCCGCGGAAATCAAGAGTTCGATGATGTCGTTGCAAACCCTGACCGTTGCCAAGCTCCAAGGGTTCCTCGGCCGTTCAGGCTTGCACGATGCGCGTTATCCGCTGCGTCACGACGGACTGCGGACGTTCCATGTGTCGGGCCCGCCGATGTATGTCGACCTGGTGGTGCAAGCGGCCGGGCTGATGGACAACCAGCGTTCGGAGCTGTTGCTGGGCAAGCAGCAAATTGGCGTCATCCATGTGCGCAACACCTTCGTCAGCGACCGCAAATACGAGCTGCGCGATGACAAGGTGACCATTCCCGGGCTGGCCACTGTGATCGAGGACCTGTTGCGCGGCGAGAAGCGGCAGGTCGAATCGTCGGTGGCCCAACCTTCCGCCCAGCAGCCACGAGGCTCGATGCCGATGTTTCCCCTCGAAGGCCTGGCGAACAGCTCTTCGGACCAGGACCCGACTGCACCGCGAATCATTGCGCGCGAGGTGGCCGCCGGCAACATTCGAGTGGTGGCCTATCCGGACACCAACAGCCTGCTGGTCAAGGGGCTGCCGGAGCAGGTGCGTTTCATCGAGAATCTGGTCAATGCCCTGGACACGCCGAAACGCCACGTCGAGTTGTCGCTGTGGATCATCGACCTGCACAAGGACGAACTCAATCAGTTGGGCATCAACTGGCAGGGCGCGGTGAAATCAGGCGGGCAGTTCAGCGCCTCGCTCAACGCCGGCTCGGCCACCACCCTCGACGGTGCTTCGTTCGTGACCCAGGTCATGGCGCTGGAGCGTACCCAGCGGGCCAACGTGGTCTCGCGCCCGGTCATCCTGACCCAAGAGAACGTGCCGGCGATTTTCGACAACAACCGCACGTTCTACGCGCCGCTGGTAGGCGAGCGCAGCGTCGATCTGCAGCACGTGACCTACGGCACGCTGGTCAGTGTCCTGCCGCGTTTCGCCCAGGCGGACGAGATCGAGATGTCGCTCAATATCGAGGACGGCAACGAGGTGGAGAATCCCAACCAGGGCCAGCAACAGGGGGCTTTGCCGACGGTCGGCCGTACACGGATCAGCACCGTGGCGCGGGTGCCCCAGGGCAAGAGCCTGTTGGTCGGCGGATTCACCCGCGATGACCACGGCGAGCAGATCGGACGCATACCGGTGCTGGGTTCGATTCCCTGGATCGGCAGGTTGTTCAGCTATCGCCAGAGCCGCTCGGCGAACACTGTTCGGGTGTTCCTTATCCAGCCCAAGGAGATCGTCGATGCCCTTGAGCCGGCCACGGTGGAGCACGCCGGACAAGTGCTGAGCCCGGAGCTGCACGAACGGGTGCGCCGAATGTACTTCCGGATGTCGGAGAAATGATCCTGACCCCGATATCCCCCGGCGGGCGGGCCGCCCAGGCGCGCTTGAATAGCGAGAAAGCCGCCGAGCAACGCCAGCCATCGGTCGACGTCGAGACTGGCGCGGACGACAGCGCAACGGCGGCCGTGGCCCAGCGCATCGTGCAGATCAGCGACGAGCTGTCGGCGGCGCTGACGCAGTTCCGTGGCCGGCGTTTGTTCGAACTCAAGTCCGAGACCCTGACCGACACCTTCGAACGCGTGCTGGAGGACGACACCGTGCCCAAGGCCCGGCAGGTGCTGAGCCTGGCGCGGCTGGCGGACAAACCCGTGGCCTGGTTGCTGCAAATGGCGCGCAGCCTGTTCCCCGATGACAGCGACCTGGCGCTGGTGTTGCGGGCGTTGTTGCGCCGCCGAAACCTGGAAAGCCGCACCCGCCAGCGCCTCGAAACACTCCTGCAGACGGTGGTCGCCCAAGGCTCGCCCAAGCGCCTGAACGCGGGGATCAACGCCGCGCTCAAGGCCAGGATGTTCGGCAAGAGCATGGCGGTCAGGGCCGGCCTGCTACGCGAGACCTATCGGGATTTTCTCGAGTCCGACGAAGGCCCGCTCGGCTGCTATCAGGACTGGATCGCCCTCTACGGCCCGGCACAACGCATGAATGTGCTGGCCTTTATCGAAGCCGCGCTGCTCACCGACATCAGCGCCCAGGACCCCAGTTGTTCGCGTGTCGAATTCGGCCAATTGCTGATGCGCGTGACCGACCTCAAGCGCTTGCGTTCGGCCGATGGGCTGTTCATCGGCGCCGTGCTTGGCGATGCGCTCATCTGTCGGCACAACCCCCATGAAGCCGACTGGCTGGTGTTCCTGTTCGGCGTGCTGAGCTACCCCGATGACCTCGACCAGCTGTTGCTCGGGGCCTTGGGCGAGCAGGTGTTGCTCAGTGCCCATCGCGAACGTTCGACGCTGCTGCAAATCCTGCGGCGGCTCAGCCTGCAACTGCCGCCGCCACTGTTTGCCGATGAAGAGGCGCCACAACGCCTGGCGATCCAGTTCACCCGCCTGGCCGACGTCGCCTATGCCCACGAATGCATCGAACAGCGCCAGTCCGGTGGTCAGCCATGATCGTGTCGCGGAGCCAGGCCTAATGTTCAATGTGTTCCTGCGCAGTGTCGGCGCTCGTCCGGAGCTGCTGATCCTCACCTTGATGGTGATGATCATCGCCATGCTGATCATCCCCCTGCCGACGGTGCTGGTGGATTTTCTCATCGGCCTGAACATCGTCATATCGCTGTTGGTGTTCATGGGCTCGTTCTACATCGAACGCATCCTCAGCTATTCGACGTTTCCGGCGCTGCTGCTGTTGACGACTCTGTTCCGCCTGGCGTTGTCGATCAGCACCAGCCGGCTGATTCTCAGCCAGGCCGATGCCGGCGAGATCATCGCGTCGTTCGGCGACTTCGTGATCGGCGAAAGCCTGGTGGTGGGTTTCGTGATTTTTTCCATTGTCACCATTGTCCAGTTCATCGTGATTACCAAAGGTTCGGAACGAGTCGCTGAAGTGGCGGCGCGCTTCTCCCTGGACGGCATGCCCGGCAAGCAGATGAGCATCGACGGCGACCTCAAGGCCGGCGCCATCGACGCGGCCCAGGCCCGGGAAAAACGCAGCGTGCTGGAGCGCGAAAGCCAGCTGTACGGTTCGTTCGACGGGGCGATGAAATTCATCAAGGGCGATGCCATCGCCGGCATCATCATTATTTTCGTCAACTTCATCGGCGGCATGGCCATCGGCATGGGGCAATTGGGCATGGACCTGTCCACGGCCTTGTCCACCTACACGCTGTTGACCATCGGCGATGGCCTGGTCGCGCAGATCCCCGCGCTGCTGATCGCCATCGGCGCCGGCTTCATCGTCACCCGCGTCAACGGCGACGACAGCAACCTGGGGCGCAACATGCTCACCCAGATGCTTGGCAACCCGTTCGTCCTGGGCGTCACCGCGTTGCTGGCGGTGGGCGTGGGCCTGTTGCCCGGTTTTCCATTGCTGACGTTTCTCTCGATTGCCAGTGTGCTGGGGTTGGTGGTGTTTGTGCGCCATCGCCGCGCCTCGCGCCAGGCCGGCCCGGGCGACAGCCGTAGCGAACCTGCCGAGCCGGGCGCGGCGCAGGGTGAGTCGGGATTGCTCGATGACGTCGACAACGTTGCCACCGAAACCATCGCCCTGATGCTGCTGGTACCCACGGCCCGCCTGCAAGCGTTGGAGAAGGAACGGTGGGCGGCGCGCTTTCGCAGCCAGTTCTTCGTCGATTACGGGCTGCGCATTCCCGAGCCTCGGCTACGGGCCAGCGAGGCGCTGCCGACCCATCAAGTGGCAGTGCTGATCAATGAAGTGCGCGCCGAGCAGTTCGATATTCACTTCGATCACTGGCGCCTGCTGGATTATTCGCCGGAGCTGGAGCCGTTGGGTTTTGCCCTGGTGCGCGGTAACGACAGCAATCGCCTCGGTGGCGTCTGGGTCACCGCCGCCGACCGCGAGCGGGTGCAGCAGTTGGGTTACCACCTGCGGCCTGCCGACGAAGAATGTTATCGCTGCCTGGTCACGTTGCTGGCGCGCAACATCCAGGAGTTTTTCGGCGTGCAGGAAACCAAGCAGTTGCTCGATGAAATGGAAGCGCGCTACCCCGACCTGCTCAAGGAAGTCTATCGCCACGTCACGGTGCAGAAGATTGCCGAGGTGCTGCAACGCTTGATCGGCGAGCGCATCTCCGTGCGCAACATGAAGCTGATCCTCGAAACCCTCGCCCATTGGGCCTCCCGGGAAAAGGATGTGCTGGCGCTGGTCGAGCATGTGCGCGGCGCCATGGCTCGCTACATCAGCAACAAGTTTGCCCAGGGCAACGACCTGCGCGTGCTGCTGTTGTCGGCGGAGTTCGAAGACGTGGTGCGTCGGGGCATCCGGCAAACCTCGGGCGGCAGCTTCCTCAACCTGGAACCGGCGGAATCGGAAGAACTGATGGACCGCCTCAGTGTCGGCCTGGACAGCGTGCACATCGCCCACAAGGACATGGTGCTGCTGTGTTCGGTCGATGTACGGCGCTACATCAAGAAACTGGTCGAGGGCCGTTTCCGTGAGCTGGACGTGATGTCGTTCGGCGAAGTCTCCGAGACGGTCTCGGTCAATGTCATCAAGACGCTTTAAGGAAATTTCTGCAGATGTTACCGATGGATATCGCCGGCCTATTACGCGAAGCGCTACGACACAGCGGTTGCGTGGACAGCCAGATTGGGCATTTCGACAGCCACAGCACGATAGAAATGCAGATGCAAAATCTGCCGGACATCAGCGTGGCTGAGGTGGAAGGTGATGTATGGGTCTGGGCGGCGGTCGCCGAAGCGACGCCCCAGTTATTGAATCATTGTGCTTTTGACCTGATGCAGTTCCTGCTCGAAGGCAACCCGTTTTCCCGTACCGGGCAATTGCACTTGTGCGAGGTCGAGGGGCGGCTGGAGTTGCGGTTGATGGCCAGTGCCTATGCCTTGAACGATGCCAAACACTTGGCCCAAGCGCTGGATTCCTTCGTGCAGGCCACTGAAACGCTGTTGGACATCCTGCGTCGATGAGCCTGCGCCTGGAACGGCTCGCGGCCCATCCCTTGCGTTTGAGCGGTCCATTGATCGAAGCGGCGCTGCGGGAGGTGGTGGTCGGCGAAATCTGTGAGGTGCGCCGGCATTGGCGCTCGCCCCAGGTGGTTGCCCGGGCGCAGGTCATCGGCTTCAAGCCCGGCGCGGTGCTGCTCAGTTTGCTGGGCGAGGCGAAAGGCTTGTCCCGGGAGTCGATGATCGTGCCCACCGGCGCGACCCTGCAACTGACCTGCAGTGACGCCTTGCTCGGCAGTGTGGTTGATCCCCAGGGCGTGATTGTCGAGCGCCTGGCGCCGTCGACAGCGGTGGCCCAGCGCGACTGTGCGGTGGATGCCGACCCACCGTCGTACCAGCAGCGGCGTCCGGTGGCGGAGCCCCTGCGCACCGGCATTCGCGTCATCGACGGCTTGCTGACCTGCGGCGTCGGCCAGCGCATCGGCATTTTTGCCGCGGCCGGTTCCGGTAAGACCACCTTGATCAACATGCTGATCGAACACACCGACGCGGAGGTTTTTGTCATTGGCCTGATTGGCGAACGCGGGCGTGAAGTGACTGAATTCATAGAGCATCTGCGCCAGTCGCCCAAGCATTCCCGTTGTGTGGTGGTGTACGCCACGTCGGATTTTTCCTCGGTGGATCGCTGCAACTCGGCACTGCAAGCCACCACCATCGCCGAGTACTTTCGCGACCAGGGCCGGCGCGTGGTGCTGTTGCTGGATTCGTTGACGCGCTACGCCCGTGCCCGTCGTGACCTGGCCCTGGCCGCCGGTGAAGCACCAGCGCGGCGCGGTTATCCGGCCTCGGTGTTCGACGCCTTGCCGCGTCTGCTGGAACGTCCGGGTGTGACCGCGTCGGGCAGCATCACCGCCTGGTACACGGTGCTGCTGGAAAGTGACGACGAGCCGGACCCGATTGCCGAGGAGATTCGCTCCATCCTCGATGGCCACATCTACCTCAGCCGGGCCTTGGCCGCCAAGGGGCACTACCCGGCCATTGATGTCTTGCGCAGCGTCAGCCGGGTGGCGACGCAAGTCACCTCGCCAGAAGTTCGGCAACTGGCGGCCGCGACCCGGGACACCCTGGCGCGGATTGAACAACTTCAGGTGTTTCTCGACATGGGCGAATACAGCCCCGGCGTGGACGCCACCAATGACCACGCGCTGCAACGTCGCGAGGCCCTCGGCCAATGGCTGCGCCAGTCGACGGAGCAACGTAGCGAACCGGATGAAACCCTGCGGAGCCTGCATGAAATCATTGCTTGATCGACGACGTCTGCTGGCCTTCAGTCAGTTCCGTCGGCAACGCGGCGAACAGGCGGTGTTGCGTGTCCAGCGGCAATTGCAGCCATTGTTGCAGGAGCAGTCCGGCTTCGAGGAACAAGAGGCGGCGCTGCAACGGTTGTTGATCAGTCATCGGGCGAATGACTGCGTGCTGGATCACGGCCAGTTGTTGGCGCTGTTGCGAACCCAGGCGGTCATTCGTCGGCGCATCGATCTGTTGCGTGTCGAGCGTGACCGCGTGGACCAGCAATGTCGGCAGGTCCAGCAGCAATTGCAGGTGCAGCGTGAGCAGTTGCGTGGGCTGCAACGTAAACACGACACGTATGAGCGCTCCGTCCAGCAACTGTTGCGTGTGCAGCGGTTAGAGGCGGTGCGCCGGGAAGAGCGGGAGCTGGAAGAGATGATTGGGGTACGACGATGAATCAGGTCCTTGCGGTTCCCACCCGAGCGGTCCAGGCACTGGAGCCCGTCGACGAAGGTTCGTTGGATCAATGGCTGGATCCACTTGTCCCGGTGCAAGAGGATGACTTGCCGCAAGGCGTATTGGACCTGATGGCGTCGCTGATCCTGCCGCCTCAGCGACCCATGATCGAAGCCGCCCGGGCGCTGGCCCGACAGGCGCTGAGTGTCGGTCAGCAAGTGCTGGCGGTGCAGGGCGATGAGGCACGGTCGGTTGTCCAGGGTACGCTGGCGGTCGAGCCCGATGGAAAACCCTTGATCGCCCGGGAAACCGTGGCTTATCCACCGCTTCATCCGCAGCTCGAAAAATTGGCGCAACACCCATTGTCGCAACGCCTGCCGCCTTTGGCTTCTGTCGTCGACAAGGCCACGACGCCGGTGCCGATCGCGCCGTTAACGGTCGAGCCTATCACTGCGCCTCGTGCCCGCCCGGCATCCCGTCTCGATGAACAGCCGTCGCCTCACATTCCGCAGGGCTTCCAAGACGTGCGCCCAACGCCAGCCGTTGCGCTTGCGGCCATCCCTTCACCGGTGCTCCCGCCCGCGCCGCCGATGCTTGAGGTCATGGTCGAGGCGCTGCCGGACACGAACCGGGGTGTGCTGCAAGTACCGTTCAACAAAGGGGCGGCCAATGGGCAGGTAACGATTACTCGGCTGCCCGATGAGCCCGCTCGCAACTTCATGCTCAACCCCAGCAACGCCCAAGTGCTTGAGCAACTCAAGGCGCCTTTCGAGCTGGCTCGTGAGCCGGCCTGGCGGTTGGCCGACAGTGGCGACGAGCAGCCGCGCCAGGGTTCGCAGCAGACGCCGGACGAAGACCCGGACGAACAGGCTGAGCGTCCGGTATGAGCGCCTTGCAGCTACGACGGATCGAGCCGTTGGCGCACGCCCAGGCGCAGGCGATTCAACGCTGGCGGCGCGCCGGTCATGAGGCGGGTTTGGGCCAGGTGCCAGGGGAGTGCGGTTATTTGCGTTTTTGCGCCCAGGGCGACGGCGGCGACTGGCAAGGGCTGATCGCGGCCCATGATTGGTCGAATCGAGCGCTGCCATCGTTGCAGTCGTTGCTGAAAGTGGAAACACCGTTGATGAACATCCTCGAATTGTTTCGCGCAGTACCGCGTCCTTTGTCGCTGGAAATAGACGAGCTGCAATACCAGGCGCTGGGCGACATCACGTGCGTCGCCCCGGGGCGATTGCCCAGCCGCGAGCTGCCCTGGCTCGAAACCTCTCGGGGGCGCGTGTGGTTCCTGCAACTTGCGCCGACACCCGCTGCCAGCGAGCGCGTGGGCGTTGGCGCATGGCTGGACGCATTGCCGTTGCGCCTGGAGCTGATCCTCGGCGTCAGCCACCTGAACCTTGCCAGCCGCAGACGCTTGGGTGAGGGCGATGTCCTGCGCGTCGTCCAGCGTACTCAGCGGTGCTGTCTGGCCGACCATTACCTTGGCAGTTTCACCTTTACCCAAGAGGGCTTAGCGATGCAATCGACCGTGGCCGATGCCAACCCGGATAACCCGCCAGACGCCGACGCGGCTATCGACCTGGGGGCACTCCCGGTGCGCCTGGAGTTCCTGCTCGCCAGCCATCAAACCGACCTGGCCACGCTGTCGCGCATCATCGACGGACAACTGATCCCGTTGGCCGAGGACGCGGCGCGGCATATCGAGGTGCGCGCCAACGGCAAGCCGGTGGCCCGGGGAGAACTGGTGCAGTTGGACGGCCAGTTGGGTGTCGAATTGCTCAAGGTCTATTGGACCAGTCTCGATGAATGACGTTTCGCTGATCGCGCTACTGGCGTTCGCTTCGCTGCTGCCGTTCCTGGTGGCGGCGGGCACTTGCTACCTCAAGTTCTCCATCGTCTTCGTCATTGTGCGCAACGCGTTGGGCCTGCAGCAGGTGCCGTCGAACATGGCACTCAATGCGATTGCCCTGATGCTGGCGATCTTCGTCATGACGCCCGTCATGAAGCAGGGCCATGACTACTACAAGACCGAAGCGGTGGCCTTTACCGACATCGCATCGGTGGTGGATTTCGCCGAGAACGGCCTGGGCAGCTACAAGGATTACCTGCGCAAATACACCGACCCGGAGTTGGCGCAGTTTTTCGAACGAGCCCAGGCACTCCAGGATGAGAACGACCCAGGCCTGCCCGCCGATGAAGAGGTTGAGCCCTCGCTGTTTTCGCTGCTGCCGGCCTATGCGCTGAGTGAAATCAAAAGCGCCTTCAAGATCGGTTTCTATCTGTACCTGCCCTTCGTGATCGTCGACCTGGTGATCTCCAGTATCCTGCTGGCGCTGGGCATGATGATGATGAGCCCGGTGATCATTTCCGTGCCGATCAAACTGGTGTTGTTTGTTGCCCTGGACGGCTGGGCGCTGCTGTCGACCGGGCTGGTCAAGCAATACCTGACCTTGCTGGTCTAGGTGCACCGATGAACGATCTGGTCTATGCCGGCAACAAAACCCTTTACCTGATCCTGCTGATGGTGGCCTGGCCAATCATCGTCGCCACGGTGGTGGGCCTGGTGGTCGGGTTGATCCAGACCGTGACCCAGCTGCAGGAACAGACGCTGCCGTTCGGTTTCAAGCTTTTGGCGGTGGCGGCGTGCCTGTTCCTGCTTTCGGGCTGGTACGGCGAAACCTTGCTGGATTTCAGCCGTGAAGTCATTCGACTGGCGTTGAGTTAGGCCGATGTCGTTGACGTTGTTCTTCGAGTTGTACGCCTGGTTCGCTGCGGCGGTGTTGGGCGTGGCGCGCCTGGCGCCGATTTTTTTCATGTTGCCGTTTCTCAACAGCGGCGTGCTGACCGGTGCCGGGCGTCAGGCGGTGATAGTACTGGTGGCGCTGGGCTTCTGGCGTTACGTCGGCGTGCCCACGCCCGCCCTCGACAGCCTGGCGTTCTTCGGCCTGTTGCTGAGCGAGGCGGGTATCGGCGTGCTTCTGGGTGTATTGCTGTGTTGGCCGTTCTGGGTGTTGCACGCCATGGGCAACCTCATCGACAACCAGCGCGGGGCCATGCTCAGCAGCACGGTGGACCCGGCCAACGGGGTCGATACTTCGGAGCTGGCGAATTTTCTCCAGCTGTTTGCGGCAGCAGTGTATCTCGAAGGCGGCGGGATGCTGTTGATGCTCGAAACCGTCGGCCACAGTTATCGCCTTTGCGCGCCGGCAAGCGGTTGTGAGTTGCACCTGCCCGCGCTCTATTCATTGCTCGACGCGCTGGTGAGCAAGACGCTGGTCATCAGTGCACCGGTGGTGGCGACCTTGCTGGTCAGCGAGGCGTTGCTCGGCTTGCTCTCGCGCTATGCGCCGCAAATGAATGCGTTCGCCGTGTCGCTGACGGTCAAGAGCCTGGTGGCGTTGGTGGTGTTGATGTTGTATTTCGGCGTGCATCTGCCGGACGAGGTTCTGCGCATGGGCGGGATGTCCGACGGGCTGTCGCAGTACCTGGACGGCGGGGAGGGCGGGCATGTCATCCAGCGCCTCGAAGACTGAAAAACCCACCGCCAAACGCCTCAGGGATGCCGCGCGCAAAGGGCAGACGTTCAAGGCCAAGGACCTGGTCGTCACCTGCCTGACCCTGTGTGGCATCGCCTACATGGTGTTCAACAGCTCGTTGCTCGACGTCATGGAAGTCTACCGACGCATCATCGCCAGCGATTTTGACATCGAGCTGCAAGCCTATTCGGCGATGCTGGTGCTGGTCGGCCTCAAGGCGTTGTTGCCGTTGTTGCTGGTGTGCGTGCTGACCAGTGCCTTGCCGGCCTTGCTGCAAAGCGGGTTTGCCTTGGCCAGTGAAGCCTTGAAGCTGAACCTGGGGGCGTTGAACCCGATCAATGGCTTCAAGAAACTGTTCAGTCTGCGCACCGTCAAGGACACCTTCAAGGCGCTGCTTTACCTGGGCAGTTTCGCCATGGCGCTGTGGATCGTCTGGATCACCCAGCGCCAACTGTTGTTCGCCCAACTGTTCGCCCAGGCGCCGGACCTGTTCGCGATCTGGGGACATTTACTGCTGGTGCTGGTGCTGGCCTTTCTCGCCTGCGTCCTGCTGATCGTCGTGCTCGATGCCCTCAGCGAATATTGGTTGTTCATGAAAGACCAGATGATGGACAAGGATTCGGTCAAGCGCGAACACAAGGAGCAGGACGGCAACCCGCAGATCAAGGGCCGTCGTCGCGACTTGCACATGGAGCTGTTGTCGGAACAGGTCAAATCCGATGTGCGCAGCTCGCGGATGATCATCGCCAACCCGATCCACATTGCCATCGGCGTGTATTTCCGTCCGGAAATCACCTTGTTGCCATTTATCTCCCTGATGGAAACCAACCAGCGCGCCCTGGCGGTTCGGGCGTACGCCAAGGAAGTGGGCGTGCCGGTGATTAACGACGTTGCATTGGCTCGGCGGATCTTCAAGACCCACCAGCGCTACAGCTTTCTCCAGGTGCAGGAAATCGAGGAGGTGCTGCGGTTGCTGATCTGGCTTGAGCAGGTCGAGCAGGCGTGAGGCCAAGCACAACCCTTGTGGCGAGGGAGCTTGCTCCCGCTGGGGCGCGAAGCGGTCCCAAAGTCTGGCGGCGCGGTGCTTCAGAAGGAATGAGTGGCTTGTTGAAGGGGG
>NZ_JBHFJB010000145.1:23644-31384 GCF_057334555.1 Pseudomonas sp. AGC41 | reverse complement strand
CGCCTGCCTCATGGGGCCCGCTTCGCAGGCCAGCGGGAGCAAGCTCTCTCGCCACAAAAAGCTCGTCGCACCGTTGCCTTGAGATTCAGCGCGGCGTCTCGGGCTTGTAACCCAACCGCAATCCGCCCCAATGACGCCCCTTGAGCATGATCCGCACCGACAGGTCATGCATCAGCTCGCCGGTGTCGCGGGTATAGGTTTGCAACAGCACCGGCTGCTGGTGGCTGCCGCAGCGAATCCCGGTGCGATCGGAAAACTTGCGTTTGGTGCGGTTGCTCAGCGTGTCCACCTGGGGATCGCCGGTCAGTGGCTGGCAGAAGGCGTTGTTGTGGGTCGGCACGTAGCCTTGCTGGGTACAGGCGATCGCAAACACCAGGCCCTCATGCCGGGCAAGCAGCGGTTCCTGGATCGCCGGCAGCACCTGATCGGTGTAGCGGTCGAAACGGGTCTGGAACTTCGCCGGATGGGTATTGGGAATGGGCTGGTAACTCCGGTCGAACAGGTCTTCCAGGCTGATACGGCCCTGGTCGATGTCCGCTTCGAACTGCGTAGCAATCCGGCTCGCGCCTTCGCGTGCCAGGTCATAGACCCGTTGATGGTAATCGTCGAGACCGACCTCGGCCAGACGTTCACTGATGGTTTCCGCCTGGCCCTCCATCTGCACGGCAGCCTCGGCCAGGCGCTGGGTCTGTTGGTCACTGATCGCCAGGTCGCTGCGCATCTGCTCGATGGCATGGAACAAGCTGTCGAGTTGCTCGCGGTTGGTATCGGTGCCTTGGGCGATGGCGCTGACCTGGGTTTCGACACCGGCCGCGAGGCGGGCGATGTTTTCCAAGTGCTGGCCGGTGTGCTCGACCTGCTGCACGCCGCTGTCCAGGTCGCCGGCCAGTTGCCGGATCTGTTCAACCACCTGCGCGGTGCGCTGCTGGATGTCCGCGACCATCACCCCGACCTCGCCGGTTGCCGCGGCGGTGCGCCCGGCCAGGCCGCGAACCTCGTCGGCCACCACCGCGAACCCGCGGCCATGCTCGCCGGCCCGAGCCGCTTCGATGGCGGCATTGAGCGCCAACAGGTTGGTCTGGCTGGCGATGGATTGAATCACCAGGCTCACGCGCTGGATTTCGTCGCTGCGCACGCTCAGCGCTTCGATCAACTCGCGGCTGTCATTGGCGCGCTGGCTGAGCTGATGCATGCGGCTGATGGATTCCACCAGTTCGCTGCGCCCGGCGACGCTACTGCGATGGGCCTCGCTGGCCGCCCCCAACGCCTGTTGACTGAGCTGCGAGGTGGCCTGCTCCGTCGCGATCATCGCCTCGGCATTGCTGACGATCTGCGCTGCAGCGCCCAGCTGCGACTGGACCTTGCCGGCCAATTGCTTGACCGAATAGGCCACCCCCGCCGCCGACAAAGCGTTATGGCTGGTGGTGTAGGAAAGATCGCGGGTCAACTCGGCGAGGCTGTCATTTACCGCGGCCGCGGGCGTACTGGCCAGGCGTGAGCGCAGGCGTGGCAACCAGACGATGAGCAGCGCCAGAGGCAGGCCCAGATACAACGACCAACCGCCCAAGGTCATGCCGCACAGCAGCAAAACCAGCGCGACGCTTTGCAAGGTCGGCGCAAGCCAGCGCACCGTGCCATGCGCTGCGGGCACCGAGGCCGACGCTGCCGCCGCCAGAGATCCGTCTGTCGCCATGTTTGTCACCCACATTTCTCATTGTTATGCACGCATTAAACGCCACTACAAGGCCATTATCCATGGTCCATTAGTCGTGTCTTTGCATCGGTTCAATGAGCATAGGCGAACAGGCGAAAGCAAAAAGATCGCAGCCTCCGAAAGAAGGCTGCGATCTTTTTCTGAAACGGAATCAGGCCTGACGCTGGTGCTTGTCGATCTGCTCGTGACGTTCCTGGGCTTCGATGCAGTATTTGGTGGTCGGACTGATCAGCAGGCGCTTGAGGCCGATCGGCTCGCCGCTGTCGTCGCACCAGCCGAAGCTTGCGTCGTTGATGCGGTCCAGGGCCTGCTCCAGTTGCGGCAGCATGCGTTGGTCGCGATCGATGGCGTTGACCAGCCAGGTGCGCTCTTCTTCCACGGAAGCGGCGTCCGCCGGGTCGGCCGGGGTGTCCAGGCTCTCAATGGCGATTCGGTTCTGTTCGATGCGCTCGTGGGTTTCGACTTTCATGTTCTGCAACAGCTTGGTGAAGTAAGCCAGTTGCTCGGCATTCATGTAGTCATCCGCCGGCATGGCCAGCAACTTTTCCTTTGTCATTGATATCTCTATAAAAAAACGTGCATTAAGGCGAATTATGGAGCGTCCCGCACCGGACTTGGTACGAAAGGCGCCTGCGTGACTTCTCGTACCCGTCCTGAGCCGCCACGCTCATCGGGAAGGCGCCGTTTATTCCAAGCGCCACCCGGCACTCAATTTACGAGGGGCGGCAGTCTAAAGCCGAGTCGGGGTGTCAGCAACCGAAAACATGGGGAAAATGTCCGACAACCGCTTCAAATACTGCCTCGACGGGCTTCTACCGGCCATCGGAGTGCGTTTATAACAAGAAATTCGCTGCAATGGCTGTATTAAGAAGACAAATGGCAACGCCACGCGGGTCAGGCGTGGCGCTTTGTCGCATCGGCAGTGACCTAGCGCTTGAGTTTGCGCTTGTTGCGGTATTGGTCGATGACTACCGCGACCACGATGATCAGTCCCTTGATGATGTCCTGGATATAGGCATCGACACCGACAAAGGTGAAGCCGCTGGCCATCACCCCGAGGATCAGCGCGCCGATCACCGTCCCGGTGATGCGCCCCACTCCGCCGGCCAGGCTGGTGCCGCCGATAACAGCCGCGGCAATCGCGTCCAGCTCATAAGACATGCCCATCCCCGCTTGCCCGGTCGCCGCACGCGCCGAAGCCACCACGCCGGCGAGGCCCGCCAGCAGCCCGGCGATGCTGTAGACGATCACCAGGTGGCGCTTGACGTTGATCCCGGAGGTCCGCGCCGCCTGCATGTTGCCGCCGATGGCGTAGGTGTATTTGCCGTACTTGGTGTAGCGCAAGGCGATGTGAAAGATCACCGCAACGACCAGGAAGATGATGACCGGCATCGCGCCATGGCCGATGGCGGTGTACGAATCAGACAGCATGCTCACCGGCTGGCCTTCGGTGTAGTACCGCGCCAGGCCACGCGCCGAGACCATCATGCCGAGGGTGGCGATGAAGGGCGGGATACCGGTCATGGCGATGATGCTGCCGTTGATTGCACCGGCCAGCAGACCGACCCCCAGCCCCGCCACCACCGGGATCCACACCGGCAGGTCCGTCAGCGAGGGAAATACCGCCCGGGCAAAATCAGAGGTCTGGGCCAGGCTGGCGGCAATCATCGCCGACAGCGCCAGCACCGAGCCGGACGACAGGTCGATGCCGGTGGTGATGATCACCTGGGTTACGCCGATGGCCAGCAGGCCGATGATC
The DNA here is from genome assembly GCF_057334555.1 of Pseudomonas sp. AGC41. Classification (NCBI taxonomy): domain Bacteria; kingdom Pseudomonadati; phylum Pseudomonadota; class Gammaproteobacteria; order Pseudomonadales; family Pseudomonadaceae; genus Pseudomonas; species Pseudomonas sp. AGC41. The sequence goes on along the minus strand of NZ_JBHFJB010000145.1, from coordinate 27,911 downwards.
GACACTTGCAGGATCATCAGCACCAGGCGTTGCGAATTCATCAGGAAGCTCTGGTCGCGCATGATCCAGCCAAACATCTCGAACACCAGCCCGATACCGATCAGCACCAGGAATATGCTCAGTTCCGTCGGCAACCGTCGACGCGTCCTGGCCGGAGCGGCCGCGGGTTTGTTTTCCAGTATCGCGTTCATAGCCTTATACCTTTGTTATCTGGGCTGACGGGCATCAGGACAGACCCGACGCCAGTTGCATGACTCGTTCCTGGGTTGCTTCGCTACGGTCGAGAGTGCCCATCAGGTCACCTTCGTGCATCACCATGACCCGGTCGCTCATGCCCAGCACTTCCGGCAGCTCCGAGGAGATCATGATGACCGCCATGCCTTCGCTGGCGAGGTAGGAAATGAGCCGGTAGATCTCCGCCTTGGCGCCCACATCGATGCCGCGGGTCGGTTCGTCGAGGATCAGGATGCGCGGATTGGTCATCAGCCAGCGAGCCAACAATGCTTTCTGCTGGTTGCCGCCGGACAAGGTGTCGATGCATTGCTCCAGGGACGGCGTCTTGACCCGCAGCTTCTTGCACATGTCTTCGCACAGCGCGCGCAGGGCTTTTTGCTGGATGAAGCCGTTGCCGACGTAATGGGGCAACACCGCCATCTCCATGTTTTCCAGCACCGACAGGCAGGGGAACAGGCCGCTGAGCTTGCGGTCCTCGGTCAACAGGGCGAAGCCCTTCTCGATCGCCATGTGCGGGTCGCTGATGCGCACCGGCTCGCCGTCCAGCAGGATCTCGCCGCCGGTGGCGGGGGTCACGCCAAAGATGGCCTCGGCGACATTGGTCCGGCCTGAGCCCATCAACCCGGCGATGCCAAGGATCTCGCCGGCATGCAGGTCGAACGACACGCCTTTGAAGATGCCGTCCAGGCTCAGGTCGCGTACCGACAGCACTTGATCGCCGATGGGCTTGTCCCGCTCGGGAAACAACTGGCTCAACTCGCGCCCGACCATCATCGAGATCAGGCTGTCGCCGTCCATGCTGTCGGCCCGTTGCAGACCGATGTAGGCACCGTCACGGAACACCGCCACCTCATCGGCGATGGCGAACACTTCATTCATCTTGTGGGTGATGTAGATGATGCCCTTACCCTGGGCCTTGAGGTCGGCAATGATTGAAAACAGATGCGCGACTTCCGTCTCGGTGATGGCCGAGGTCGGTTCGTCCATGATCAGGATGTCCGAGTCATACGAAACGGCCTTGGCGATCTCCACCATCTGCCGCTCGGCGATGCTCAGGTTGCCCACCTGCTCCTCGGGGTCGAGCTTGATCCGCAGGCGCTCCAGCAGGCGCGCGGTGCAGCGGTGCATCTCACCGTGGTCGATCATGTGCAGGCCGTTGAGCTGCTCACGGCCGATCCAGATGTTCTCGGCGATGCTCATGTGCGGCATCAGGTTCAGTTCCTGGTGGATCATCGCGATCCCGGCCTGCAAGGCCGCCAGGGGCGTGTCGAAGGTGATCGGCTTGCCGCGCAGGCGCAGCTCACCGGCATCCGGCTGGTAAATGCCGGCGATGATTTTCATCAGCGTGGATTTGCCTGCGCCGTTTTCGCCCATCAGGGCCAGCACCGAACCGGGGCGCACCCGCAGCTGCACGTCGGACAGCGCCACCACGCCGGGAAAGCCTTTGCTGACGTTGACGACTTCCAATAGGTACGGCTCGTCAGGTAATGCGTCCGGCTGGAAAGTCGCCGCCGGTGCGCTCATAGCAGTCGCTGATGCGAACATGATCAGGTACTCCCTCGGCAAGGTCGGCGCGGCGGCCTCGCCCGTTTATTGTTGTGATGGAACGGGGGACGTTACTTGAACTGATCGACATTCTCCGGCGTGATCAGGCGATAGGGCACCACGACGGATTGCATCTTCTCGCCCTTGGCCATTTTCACCGCCGTGTCGATGGAGCCATCGGCCTGGCCCTTGGCGTCCTGGAACACCGAGACCGCCATCTCGCCTTTCTTGATGGCGTTCAAGCCATCCGGCGTGCCATCGACCCCGGCAATCAGGACGCTGCCCTTCTCTTTGCCAGCGCCCTTGAGCGCCATGGCGGCGCCGATGGCCATCTCGTCGTTGTTGGACACCACGGCCTGGAAGTCGCGGCCCTGGGTCAGCCAGTCATTCACCAGGGTCATGCCCTTGTCCCGCGACCAGGTGCCGGTCTGTTCCTGTTCGATCTTGATGCCCGGATACTTGGCCAGCACTTCCTTGACGCCCTTGGTGCGGTTGGTGGTGGAGTTGTTGGCCAGGTCGCCTAGCAGGATCACGATGTCGCCCTTGCCGCCCATCTTGTCGGCCAGGTATTGCATCTGCATGCGCCCGGCCTCCAGGTCATCGGAGGCCACGGTGACCACCCCTTCCGGTAACTTCGTATCGTCCGGGCGGCGGTTGACGTACACCAGCGGGATGCCGGCGGCGAATGCGGCCTTGGTGATGCGCTGGGTCGCGGCGGTGTCAACGGGGTTGACGATGAGCGCATCGACCTTCTGGCTGATGAAGCTTTCCACCTGGCTCAGCTGCTTGACCACGTCACTGCGCGCATCTTCGAATTGCAGCGTGACGCCGTCCGGCAGGGACTTGGCTTTCTTGTCCATGGATTCGCGCAGGTAGGTCAACCAGGTGTCATCGAACTGGGACATGCTGACGCCGATCTTCAGGTCCGCCAGGGCAGCGCCGCTGGCAAGCATCAATGACAGGGCCAGCGAGGCAATACGGGTCTTGGTCTTCATGAACGGTCTTTCTCCACATTTTTGTTGGTCTTATGGATAAGGCGTGACGGACTTCAGGAACGTGGCAAAGGCACGATCGGTGCGCCGGGCATGCAGCACACCACGGCGCCGTTGCGCTGGATGCACAGGGATTCGAACAAGGGAAGGATTGCGGACAGGCGCAAGGACAGTGGCAGGTGAAACGCAGAGCGGTTGAAGGTTTTCATCGACGGTACCTGGCTGTGTTTCTTGTTTTTGTTTAGTTCGTCGTTCATTCAAGCCGAGCCTGGATAAACGCGAACAGGGTTGTCGGTCACCTGGAATCGACTTTATTGGAAAATATTTTCCATATCAACTGATTTTAGAATTTTATTCGTTTTTTGTTCCATGTCCTACAGGCGCGACTAAACACACAACCTCGCCCTGCTCCGCGCTCTGCCTTGCCGCATCCAGGATTCGTGTGGTGGCCAAGGCGTCGCGGGCCAACACCGGCAGCGGGCCGTCGCCCTGCAAGGCGGCCTGGAGGCGCTGGTAGAACGCCAGCCAGCAACCGCGCTCCGAGGCCACGCGCTCACGTTCGGCACCGTGTTCGAACCAGCCCCAGCGCCGGTGTTCCTCGGTGCCCCAGCGCTCGCCTGCGGTGGCCGGGCTCAACCCCGCCAACGCTTGAGCCTCCTGCCCATCGAGGCCTTCGACGGTGTAGCAGCCTTCGCTGCCACTGACCCGAAAGCGGGGGCGCGGGGCGTTCTGCAGGCAACTGCCGCGCAAGTGCGACACGGCACCACTGACATGGGCCAACGCTACGAAGAAGCCATTGTCATAGGCCTGGTCCGGCTGTCGATAATCCAGCTCGGCGTAAACCCGCATCACCGGGCCGAACAACTGCAGCGCCTGGTCCACCAGATGACTGCCAAGGTCTCGCAGGAATCCGCCGCCGCTGCCCTTGCCCACCGAGGCCGGTGAATACCGTTCGACGTTGGATTCAAAGCGGATCACTTGCCCGAGAGCGCCGGATCCGAGCAACTTGCGCACGGTGAGGAAGTCCGAATCCCAGCGCCGGTTCTGGTATACGCTCAACGGCACGTTACCCCGTTCGGCGGCCAGCACCATCACCTCAGCCTGGGCGGCATCAAGGGCAAAAGGCTTGTCGCTGACCACCGCCACGCCGTGCTCGATGGCTTCCAACACCAGCGCTTGGCGCGTGTCCAACGGCGTGGACACCACCACCGCATCGACGCCGGCCGCCACCAATTGTGCAAGGCTGTCGAACGCTTGGGCCTGTGGATGCTCGGTTGCCAATTGCTGGCGTCGCTCGGCGGAGCGGGTCACCACGCCGACGAAGGTGACCCCCGGCAGGCTGCTGATCAGCGGCGCATGGAAAAACCGCCCGCCCTTGCCATAGCCGACTAGTCCGATTCGCATGAAAGCTCCTTATGTAGATGCAACTCCTGTGGGAGCGAGCCTGCTCGCGAAAGCGGTGGACCAGTCACATCAATGCTGGCAGACCCACAGCC
>NZ_JBHFJB010000145.1:16310-23624 GCF_057334555.1 Pseudomonas sp. AGC41 | reverse complement strand
CCCCCCCTCCCACAGTTTGACTGCATGTCCAAAGGGCATGTGGTCAGCCGTAGAATCGTGGCCGCTCGGGCAGCTCGACCCGCACGATCTGCCCACTCTGCTGCGCTTCGACGCAGGCATCCGCCGCCACCGCCGCGGCAAAACCATCCCAGGCCGAGGGGCCGCCGACTTGCCCGGCGCGGACGCCGTCGATGAAGGCCTGCAGTTCGACGTCGTAAGCGCCGATGAACCGGTCTTTCCAGTCCATCAGGATCGCATTGGAAAGCTTGGCGCCGCTGCGCAGTTGCACCTGGGACGGCTCCGGCAGCCTGGCGATGCCGGTCTCCCCCACCACTTCGCACTGGATGTCGTAGCCGTACTGGCAATTGACGAACACTTCAACGTCGATCCGTGTGCCCTTGGCGGTTTCCAACAGGACGATCTGTGGATCGCGCAAGTGCGCCAGGGCCTTGCTGGTCTTGCGCGGGAACACCACCTGCACCGAGACGTAGTCGTCGGCCAGCAGCCAGCGCAACACGTCCAGCTCGTGAATCAAGGTGTCGGTGATGGCCATGTCGGTCTTGTAGTTTTCGCCCACGCTGGGGTTGCGGTGGGCACAGTGCAGCATCAACGGCTCGCCGATCTGCCCGCTGTCGATCACCGACTTGAGCGCCCGATAACCTTCGTCGTAGGGACGCATGAAGCCCACCTGCACCAGGCGCTTGCCGTGGGTCACTTCGGCATCGACGATCCGGCGGCAGCCTTCGGCCGTGACCGCGAGCGGCTTTTCACAGAACACCGGTTTTCCGGCCGCGATGGCCGCCAAGACAAACTCTTCGTGACTCGGTCCCCAGGACGTGACGAGGATCGCCTCGACGTCCGGCGCTTTGATCAGTGCATGGCCGTCGGGATAGACCTCGGCGGTCAGTTTCAGGTCGGCCACGACTTTCGCCGCCTGCACGAGGTTGATGTCGGTCACCGCCACGACCTGGCTGTTGAGCAAGGTCTGGCTGCAACGACGGATGTGGTCCTGGCCGATGGCCCCGGTGCCGATGACGCCCAGCTTCAAAGACATGTGGAACTCCATAACGTAGGTGTTGGCGCAATCAGTATTGACGGGCCTTGGCCAGTCGTTCGTTGAGGGTCTTGGCGACAGCATCGGTGCGGGCGCTGGTGGAGACTTGCGCGACGCCGACCCGCCACCAGGACAGGTACTTGTGAATCATGGTCTTGGGCAGGACCTTGATGTCGATCAGCGTCGAGACCGTCTGCCGCCGGGCGTCGGCCAGGGCCGCGTGCAGCTCGTCCAGCGTCTGGACCTTGTAGGTCTTGCAACCGTAGGCCGCCGCGCTCATGGCGAAATCCACCGGCACGAAGCCGCCGTCGAGCTTGCCGGTCTCGGGATTGCGGAAGCGGAACTCGGTGCCGAAACTGTCCATGCCGTGTTCCATCTGCAGATTGTTGATGCAACCGAAGGTCATGTTGTCCAGGAGCACCACGTTGATCTTGCGCCGTTCCTGGATCGAGGTCGCCAGTTCCGAGTGCAGCATCATGTAGGAGCCATCGCCCACCAGCGCGTAGACCTCTTTATCCGGCTCGGCGAGCTTCACGCCCAGGGCGGCGTTGACCTCATAGCCCATGCACGAATAGCCATATTCGACGTGGTAGGTGTTCACGCCCTTGCTGCGCCAGCTGCGCTGCAAATCACCCGGCAGGCTGCCGGCGGCGGCAACGATGACGGCGTCATCGGCCAGGGATTCGTTGAGAGTACCCAGCACGCGGCTTTGGGTCAGGCAGGAGCCGGTGAGCTCGATGAATTCGCGAAACACCGCCGGGTCCATGTGGTCATTTATTTCCGGGACAAAATCCTGGGTCTGGAAGTCCGCCTGATAGATCCGGTCCACTTCCGCATCGAGTTGGGCCTTGGCATCGGCGATCTGCCCGCCCCATTCGGCCCGGTACCCCCCCAACTGGTCGGCCAGCGTCTCCAGGCCAGAACGGGCGTCGGCCAGCAGTTGCACACCATCAAGTTTCAGCGCATCGCACGGACTGATATTAAGGTTGAGAAACTGCACGTCAGGGTGCTGGAACAGCCATTTCGACGCTGTGGTGAAATCGCTGTAGCGGGTACCGATGCCGATGATCAGGTCCGCTTCCTTGGCCAGCAGGTTCGCCGCCAGGCAACCGGTTTCGCCGACGCCGCCGACGTTCAGCGGATGAGCGGACACCACGGCGCTTTTCCCCGCCTGGGTTTCGGCAAAGGGAATGCCAAAACGCTCGGCAAATGCCTGCAAGGCCGCGTTGGCCCCGGAATACTTCACCCCACCGCCGCAGATAATCAACGGTTTACGCTTGCCCTTGAACAACGCCAGGGCATCGCCGAGCATCGCCGCGGTGGCCGGGCGACGGTCGATGCGGTGGACACGCTTTTGCAGGAAATAATCCGGGTAATCGTAGGCCTCGGCCTGTACATCCTGGGGCAGCGCCAGGGTCACCGCGCCGGTTTCGGCCGGGTCGGTCAGCACGCGCATGGCATGAATCGCGGCGGTCATCAGTTGCTCGGGGCGGTTGATCCGATCCCAGTACTTGCTCACGGCCTTGAACGCATCGTTGGTGCTGATGCTCAGGTCATGGAACTGCTCGATCTGCTGCAGCACCGGATCGGGTTGGCGACTGGCGTAGACATCACCGGGCAACAGCAGCAACGGAATGCGGTTGGCTGTCGCGGTGGCGGCGGCGGTCAGCATGTTCGCCGCACCGGGGCCGACCGACGAGCTACAGGCGTAGATCCTGCGCCGCAGGTGCTGCTTGGCAAACCCGATGGCGGCATGGGCCATGCCCTGCTCGTTGCGGCCCTGATGGACCACCAGGTCGCCACTGTCCTGCTCCAGCGCCTGGCCCAGGCCAAGCACGTTGCCGTGGCCAAAAATGGTAAACACCCCGGCGACGAACTTGCTCTGGACGCCATCGACCTCGATGTACTGGTTATCGAGGAATTTCACCAGGGCCTGGGCCATGGTCAGTCGTGTTGTGGTCATGCTTGCACCTTATTTGGAATGCAAATCCGGCAAATTTGCTCACCCCCCTGCTCGCGAAAGCGGCCTGTCAGGCGACATCTGTGTTGGATGTACTGCCGCCTTCGCGAGCAGGCTCGCTCCCACAATGGGATCTTCATCAAGTCAAAATCGTGTCAGGCCTGCGAGCTTTGCAGGTGGCTCATGCTCGCCCCCAACGCCTGGCGGATGTCGGCCAATTCATGAACGCTCTCGGCGAAGGGCTCGAAGGACAGGTAGCCGTCATAACCGCCACTCACCAGCGCTTCAATCTGCGCGGCATTGCCGAGAATATCGCCCTCGCCCACCAGCACCCGGTGGCCGTCACGAATCGTCGCCAAGGGTGCCTTGGCATCCTCGACCCCGGAGATGTGCACCAGCCCGGTCAGTTCAGGGAAGAATTCCTCCTCGCCGGCCAGGTGATGATGAAAGGTGTCATGCACCAGGCGGAACACATCCAGCCCGCCGATGGCCTTGATCGCTTCCACCGCGGTGCGTTTGCGCCGTAGCGAGCACTCTTCGAAGCCCAGCGGTTCGATGAAGCCGTAGATGCCGAAGGCGCGAAGGATCGGCGCCAGCTCACTGAGGGCGGTGCGTAGCCCCGCCGCGCGTTCGGCGGCGTTGCGCGGGTCGGCGCGGTCGTTGAGCGGGCACATCACCAGCCCCTCGGCGCCGCACTCGCGGGCGTAATCGGCCAGGCGCACGGCCTGGGCGCGGCGCTCTTCGTTCCACACGTCGAACGGGTACAGAGCGTTGATCGACAGGACCTTGATGCCGCGTTCCTCGCACAACTCACGGACCCGGGCGGGCGGCATGCCGTCTTCGATCTCGACGCCCTTGAGGTCATTGCGGATCTCGATGGCATCGGTTTTCAACGCCAGCGCCAGGTCGATGAAAGCGGGCAGCGACAGGCGCGGGGCGACCATTCGGTTCAAGGCAAAACGCAGGGGCTTGTTCATTGTTGTTCTCCCTCCGGCATTCATCAAAATGGGTTATTGAGCGGTGGGCATGCTGAATTCGGGGCCCTTGGCGATGCTGTCCGGCCAGCGCTGCATCACGCTCTTGTAGCGACTGTAGAAACGCAGGCCTTCCTCGCCATAGGCATGGTGGTCACCGAACAGCGAGCGCTTCCAGCCGCCAAAGGAGTGCCAGGCCATGGGCACCGGAATCGGTACGTTGATACCGACCATGCCGACCTTGATGCTGCGGGCGAATGCCCGGGCGATGCCGCCGTCACGGGTAAAACACGACACGCCGTTGCCGAACTCATGGGCGTTGATCAGCGCGACCGCCGTGGCGAAATCCGGCACACGAACGATCCCCAGCACCGGGCCGAAAATCTCCTGCTGATAGATGCTCATCTCGGCAGTGACCTGGTCGAACAGCGTCGCCCCGACAAAGAACCCCTGCTCGGCCCCGGGCACCTTGAAGCCCCGCCCGTCGACGATCAGCCGCGCGCCCTCGGCCACGCCGGCGTCGATGAAACCTTCGACCTTGGCCTTGTGCTCGGCGGTCACCAGCGGCCCCATGTCGGTGCCAGGCTGCTGGCCGTTGCCAACCTTCAACTGGTCGATGCGTGGCAACAGCCGGGCAATCAACTCATCCGCGACGTCGCCCACCGCCACGGCGATGGAGATCGCCATGCAGCGCTCGCCGGCCGAACCGTAGGCCGCGCCGATCAGCGCATCCGCCGCCTGGTCGAGGTCGGCGTCGGGCATGACGATCATGTGGTTCTTCGCCCCGCCCAGGGCCTGCACGCGCTTGCCATTCGCGGTGCCCTGCTGGTGGATGTATTCGGCGATGGGTGTGGAGCCGACGAAGGAGATCGCCTCGATGTCCGGGTGCTGCAACAACGCATCCACCGCCGTCTTGTCGCCCTGGACCACGTTGAACACGCCATCCGGCAGTCCGGCCTCGGTCAGCAACCGAGCCATCAGCAGGCTGGCGGACGGGTCGCGTTCCGAGGGTTTGAGGATGAAGCAGTTGCCCGCCACCAGCGCCAGGGGAATCATCCACAGTGGCACCATGACCGGGAAATTGAATGGCGTGACCCCGGCACACACGCCCAGTGGCTGGCGCAGGTTCCAGTTGTCGATGCCGCCGCCGATGTTGTCGCTGAAATCGGTCTTGAGCAGGCTCGGCGCGCCGCAGGCGTACTCGACAATCTCGATGCCTCGGGTGACTTCGCCGTGGGCGTCGGACAGTACCTTGCCGTGCTCGCGGCTGATAATCTGCGCCAGCTCGTCGTGATGGCGGTCAAGCAGTTCCTTGAACTTGAACATCACCCGGGAACGGCGCAACGACGACTGTTCGGACCAGCCAGGAAAGGCCGCCAGCGCCGAAGCTACCGCCGCCTCGACAGTGCTCGGTTCGGCCAGCGCCACCCGGGCCTGCACCGTGCCGGTGGCGGGGTTGAAGACGTTGCTGAACCGCGCGGCGTCGCTGCTGTGCACCTGACCATTGAGGTAATGGCCTATTACCGGGGTGTCGCTCATTGTCCTGGTTCTCCGTAGAAATGTTCGATTCAGAGGTCGAGCAGCCAGCTATGTTGCGGATCGTTGTGGAATTGCCAGACCCGCTTCGGACCGGCCATGACGTTCAGGTAATACGACTCGTACCCGTAGGGCACGCTGACCGGGTGGTAACCCTTGGGCACCACGACCAGGTCGCTGTTTTCCACGGCCATGGCCTGGTCAATGCTGCGATCGTCGGTGTAGACCCGCTGGAATACGAAGCCCTGGGACGGATTGACCTGGTGGTAATAGGTCTCTTCGAGAAAGCTCTGGTGCGGCAAGTCATCGGTATCGTGCTTGTGCGGCGGATAGCTGGACGAGTGCCCTGATGGCGTGCGCACTTCCACCACCAGCAGCGAATGGGCCGGTTCGCTGTCCGGCAGAATGTCGCAGACGTAGCGGGTATTGGCACCCTTGCCGCGCACACTGCGCTTCATGCTCTCGGGACGGATCAACCGTGGGCCGTACGCATTCGGCGCGCCGCCCGGCGCGGCGCACACCGCCACTTGCACATCGCTCAGCGCGGTGACCTGGGCCTGGCTGCCGGGGGGCAGATAGGCGGCGTAGGGGGATTTATCCTCGAATACCGACTGGCGATCGCCGAGGTTGTCCCAATCGAAGGCGCCCTGCCCCGGTGCTTCGCCCTTGAGGTTGATGCGGCCGCTGAGCAGTACCACGCACAGTTCCCGGTCTGTGGCGGCCACCGGCAGGCTTTCGCCAAGGCTCAAGCGGTAGGCGGCAAAACCGACGTATTCCAGCGCGTCGCGTGGCAGTTCGACCATGGTTCGGTCGCTGGGATTGCTCTTGATCAGCAGGCTCATGGCGCAGTTCTCTCTTGCAACAGGGCACGCAGGGTTTCGTAGCCCTTCTTGGCATAGATATAACTCGGCGCCACCGCTGGGTCCTGCTCGGCTTCCACCACCAGCCAGCCCTGATAATCGGCGGCCAGCAGCACATCGAGCAACGCGGCGAAGTCGATATCGCCGTCCCCAGGCACGGTGAACGTGCCGTTGATGATGCAGTCGGGAAAGCTCCAGAGGTTGTTGCGCGCCAACTGCACCACGGGTTTGCGCACGTCCTTGAAGTGCACATGGCAGATGCGCTCGATGTGTTTGCGCAACACCTGCAGCGGTTCGCCGCCGCCCATGTAGCAATGGCCCGAGTCGAATAACAGCCCGACCTCGCTGCCGGTCAGGGCCATCAGCTTGTCGATGTCCGAAGGCGATTCAACGTAGGCGCCCATGTGGTGGTGGTAGGCCAGGCGCACGCCTTGGGACAAGGTGAAGCGGGCCAGCTCGGTGAGCTTGTCGGCGTAGGCTTGCCAGGCCTCGTCAGTGTGAAAGCGTGGCCGCTCGAGCAACGGAACGCGCTGGCCCTGGATCGAATCGGCCACTTCGCCGTAGACCAGCACCGTTGCGCCGTTCTGCGCCAGCAGCTCGACATGGCTGGCGATGGCGTCGATTTCCTCCGCTGCGGAGCGCCGCGCCAGTCGACTGGAATACCAGCCGGAGACCAGCGCCAGGTCGTAAGGGCGCAACACCTCACCAACGCCCTTGGCGTCCTTGGGAAACTTGCCATTGAGCTCGAAACCTTCGTAGCCGATTTCCTTGCCTTCGCTCAACGCCGTGCTCAACGGCGTCTCGCCGCCCAACGATGGCAGGTCGTCGTTGCTCCAGGAAATCGGGTTGATGCCAATTCGAATAGCGGGCATGGCTGCACCTTTTGTTGTTTTACATAACCAGGGCGGCGAACCCCTGTGGGGGGGGGGG
>NZ_JBHFJB010000145.1:12312-16290 GCF_057334555.1 Pseudomonas sp. AGC41 | reverse complement strand
AAAGCGGTGGGTCGGTCACATCAATGCTGCAGACCCGACGCCTTCGCGAGCAGGCTCGCTCCCACAGGCTCAGTGTTCACAATCTTTGACTTCCTTTAACTGCGCGCAGCGCGCCAGGCCTCGATCAACTCCACAAACCGGCCCTGCACATCCCGGATCAGCGTTTCATCATCGGTCTCTCCGGCCAGCCAGGCACGGCTCGGCTCCTGGAAGATCGTCCGGCCCACGGCAAACCCTCGGCAAGTGGTGCTCTGGCTGGCCTGGCGAAAACCTTCGGCCAACGCGGCGGCCGGGGCATTGAGGCCCAGCAGCACCACGCCACGACAATACGGATCGCGTTGCTGGATCAGCTCATCCAGTTGCTTCCACTCATCGCAGGTCTGCGCCTCGATTTTCCACCACGCCGGGAAAATACCCAGGTTGTAGAGCCGCTTGAGCGCGCGATACAGCACGTCCGGATGGGCCGATGGATGATCCTTGGGCGGAATGACTTCCAGCAGCAATTCATGACCGCTGACCTGGGACGCCTTGTACAAGCCCAGCAACTGCGCTTCCTGCTCCAGGCGCAGCAGCGGCTCATCGTCAGGATGAAATTGCACCAGGCACTTGATGATCTGTTCTTGTGGCCAGGCGATCAGGTTGCTGCCAATGGAACGCCCGTGTTCGAACGCCAGCGGCCGCGAACCCTGCACCTCCACTGGCCGCGCGACCCACCAGCCGCGCCCGGTGGCCGCATTCAGCGAATCCTGGCCGAAACGCTGATCGGCCAACAGACCGACATCCGCCTCGATGCCCTGGCGTTGCAGGTCAGCCTTGACGCGCTCCACAGCCTGGATGAACAGTTGCTTGAGCTGGCCGATGCTGTCGAGGCCACGGCCGCCCCGCTGGGCCAGTTCGACCAATTGCCAGCGATGGTCAAAGGCGAAGATGAACAGTTGTTTCCAGACCCTGCGCGGCACGCTGACCTGATGCAGCCGTTGCAGCACGACATCCTGGTCAGGACGAGTGATCGGCACCGGGCTGGCAAACAGATAATCGAGCTCGGCCCGGGTCGGCATCGCCGGGGCGCAGGCATGGCGCGACACTACCAGCCCGCCACAGGCATTGGCCAACTGGCAGCAGCGCTCATCACTGGCGTCCTCCAACCAACCGGCGAGGAAACCCGACATGAATGCGTCGCCCGCGCCCAACACGTTCAGCACCTCGACCCGCACGCCTGGGTAAATGGCGCCGTCTTCCAGGCGGTTCGGGATATCGCCGTGGATCACTGTGCAACCTTGCGGACCGAGCTTGACCACCAGGGTCGCCGCCGTCAGCGAGCGCACGGTACGCAGTGCGGTCAGCAGATCTTCGCTGCCACCGGCAATCAGAAACTCTTCTTCGGTGCCGACGATCAGGTCGAAACGCGCCAGGATGCCTTGTACGTGCTGGCTGACCTTGCGATCGGCGACAAAACGGGTCTCGCCATCGGCCTTGGGCGCCAGGCCCCAGAGTACCGGGCGGTAGTCGATATCGAGGACGCGTTTGACCTGGTGCGTCTGCGCATAGTCCAGCGCCTGGATGCTGGCCTGGTAGACGCTGTCGGTGGAGAAATGCGTGCCGGTGATCAACAGCGCCTTGCTGGAGGCGATGAAGGCTTCGTCGATGTCCTCGGCCCGTAGCGCCATGTCCGCGCAATTCTCACGGTAGAACACCAGGGGAAACGTTTCGCGATCCTTGATGCCGAGCAACACCATGGCCGTCAGGCGTTCAGGGTCGACCTTGATACCGCTGACGTCGCAGCCTTCGCGCACCAAGGATTCCACCAGAAAGCGCCCCATATGATCATCCCCCACCCGGCTCAGCATCGCCGACCGGAGGCCGAGACGGGCCGTGCCAAAGGCGATATTGGCAGATGAACCACCGAGGTACTTGGCGAAGCTCGAGACATCCTCAAGCCGCGCACCGACTTGCTGCGCGTAGAGATCGACGCCCAGGCGCCCCAGGCAGATCACATCCAATTGACGTCCACTGGCAAAACGAGTCTGGCCCATGCTGGCTCCTGTTATTTTTATCAGCCTGCGCTTGCCGCCGGAACCGACGTCAACGCTTTGGTGATTGCAGACTAAAACGAGCGAACGGCAATAATCAATATTTTTTCCATAAATTTTTACCGTGGAATATTTTTTCCAATAGACTGTTACTTGACCGGGCCAGACGCAGTGCATCGTTTCAGCAAGGCCTCCAACTGCGCGCGCTCATGATTTTCCCCGCGCCTACGCTGTAGACTGCGACCAGCCAACCTATTGTCGAGGACCGGCCCGTTCCCCAGGGCGTCCTATAAGAACAAGCCAGAAGGATTTTCTATGACCCGCCCCGATCTGCCGGTGCCGTCCGAGAGCGCGTCCGAAGCCGCCCTCCCCAGCCCACCGATCAACGCCGAGCGGCTGTTGCAGTTGATTACCGAGGAATATGAAAGCCTGCCACGCCAGCTCAAACGCATCGCCAGCTACATGAGCCAGCAAAGCGACCGGATCATGGTCGATCGCATCAGCGACATCGCCCGGGAATGCGAGGTGCACCCGTCGGCCATCGTGCGTTTTTCCCAGCGCTTCGGCTTCAGTGGGTTCAGCGAAATGCAGGCGCTGTTTCGCGAGGCTTACACCCACAAGACCACGCCGGTGCAGAACTACCAGCAGCGCATTCGCAGCATGATCGCCAACAAGTCGCAGAAGGCCAGCGCCGGCGATCTCGCGCGCGAATGCGTCAACGCCACCTTGTCGGGCATCGAGCGCCTAGGGCTGGAACTCGACGACGAGGCGTTCGAGAAGGCCGTCGACCTGGTGGTCAACGCCGACAACATCTATGTCGTTGGCGTGCGGCGCTCGTTCGCGGTGGCCGATTACCTGGTCTATAACCTTCAGCACACCAACAAGCGCATTCACCTGGTGTCGGGCCTGGGCGGCAGTTATCGCGAGCAGATGCGCAGCGTGCGGGCCAACGACCTGGTGATCGCCATCAGCTTTACCCCGTACGGCAAGGAAACCCAGCACTGCCTGCGCATCGCCCAGCACCACCAGGCCAAGACGCTGATCATCACCGACAGCAACCTGTCGCCCTTGGCCAAGCGGGCCAATGCGGTGCTGCTGGTGAACGAAGGCAGCTCGTTCGCCTTTCGCTCGTTGAGCGCCACCCTCTGCCTGTGCCAGGCGCTGTTCATCGCGGTGGCCTACCGGCTTGAACTCAAGGTTGATGAAATCCACGAACAGGTCGGATTCGAAGATTGAGCCCGGCCTGAAACAAACCGCTGAAGGAGAAGCCATGAAACTGATCGGCATGCTGGACTCGCCCTACGTGCGACGCGTCGCCATTACCGCCAAGCGCCTGGGGATCACGCTCGAACACGAATCGGTTTCGGTGTTCAGGCATTTCGAGCGATTCCAGGGCATCAACCCGGTGGTCAAGGCCCCTACCCTGGTGCTCGATGATGGCTCGGTGCTGATGGACTCGACGTTGATCATCGATTACCTGGAAACCTTGGCTGGGCCTGGGAAGAGCCTGATGCCGAGCGATCCGGGGCAACGGTTGCAATCGTTGCAACTGATCGGGTTGGCGTTGGCGGCGTGCGAAAAATCGGTGCAGATCTTTTACGAACGCACTTTGCGCCCAGCGGAGATCCAGCATGCGCCGTGGCTTGCGCGGGTATCTGGCCAGTTATTGGCGGCATATGGCGAGTTGGAAACGGCCCTGGTGAAACAACCATTGCCCACCGATGGTTCGATCGACCAGGCCGGCATCAGCGTCGCGGTGGCTTGGACTTTCACCAACCTGTTGGTGGCCGATCAGGTGCAAGGCAAGGCCTTCCCCCAGATCAGCGCGTTTACCGCCTATGCCGAGGGCCTGGAAGCGTTTGTCAGTACACCGGTGGAATAACCTCCCCAAGGGATTGTGGTGAACAACAAAATCCTGCCCAACCGAAAAACACTGTGGGAGGGGGGG
>NZ_JBHFJB010000145.1:0-12292 GCF_057334555.1 Pseudomonas sp. AGC41 | reverse complement strand
GACACGCCGATTTCGCGAGCAGGCTCGCTCCCACACTGGTTTGGACTCGGTTCTCAGGCTGGTTCCATTTCCCTTGGCTCTGCAACCGCCGCCACCGCAAACCGGTCCGCCAGGAACGGTGTGATGTCCAGCGGCAACGGTTCGTCGTTCACCAGTTTGTCCAGCAGCACCCCGGTGATGGCCGAGGTCAGGATGCCGGTGCGAAAATGCCCGCAGGCGTTGAGGTAGCCCTCCACGCCGCGCATCGGCCCAAGGATCGGCAATTCGTCCGGTGAGCCGGGACGCAGGCCGGCCCAGGTGCGTTTCAGGTTGATGTCGGCCAGTTGCGGGATACACCGCACCGCACCTTGCACCAATCCCACGATCTCTGGGTAAGTGGTGGTCACGTCGAACCCCTTGTCTTCCGTAGTGCTGCCGATCAGGATTTCGCCGTTGTCCTTCTGCGCGACATAACAATCGCTGGTGGTCAGACAGCCCCTGAGGATTTTCGGCATGCGCTCGGTCAGCAGGATCTGCCCCTTGACCGGCTTGACCGGAATCCGCACGCCTGTCGCCTGCTCGCTCAAGTCCGCCGCCCAGGCGCCGGCGGCATTGATCAGCGTGCGGCATGTGAATGCGCCGGCTTCGGCGGTTCCCACACCTGTCACCCGAGTGCCATCACGCAACACCTCTGTCACGTGGGTGTTGAAGAACAGATCAACACCATTCTGCCGCGCGCCCTCGGTGTAGGCGTCAGCCAGGCGGAACGGGCTGACCTGGTGGTCGCAGAGAAACTCCAGCGCGCCCAAGGCCTCATGGCTGACATTCGGCTCGGCCTCGCGCAACGCCGCCTGGTCGAGCCAGCGCACCTGATCAGCCAGATGCGGAATGCAGGCGACAATGTGCTCGGCGTAAGAACGGTCTTCATCGTCATAGATCAAGAACTTCAGCCCGGTCTCTTCAAACTTGAAATCCATGCCGTGACGCTCGATCAATTCCTTGTGCAATTGCGGGTACATCGCGTTGGACTGCAAGGCGAAATCGAAAAACGCGTCAGGCAGGATATGCGGCGTGCTGGCATCCACCGCCACGGCCGCGCCTTGGGCCTGGCGCTTGCGGTTGGCCGACATCATGCGAAAAAAAATCACCCCGCAGCCCAGCCCCACCGACTCGCCGATGGCCCATAGGCCGCCGGCCGACGCGCGGGTGGCGTTGCCCGGACGCTTGGCATCGATCAGGGCGATTTTCAGGTGCTTGCGCTTGGACAGTTGATAGGCGCAGGACGCGCCGATCACTCCACCACCGGCGATCACGACGTCATAGTGCCTGATCATGGGAAACCACCTCCGAGTCGTCGTTCTGGAACGCAGAGAAAGGAATCGGATCGATCGGAAAGCGTGGCCGCAGCCAACCCACATCGGTGCGTCCGGTGGCTTCGCGCAGACGGTCGGTGCAATAGCCGACACATAGGCGACCCTGGCAATCACCCATGCTCACGCGGGTGCGCATCTTCAGGCTGGCCATGTCTTGCACGCCCTGTTCAAGGGCGCGGTCGATGTCGGCGCGGGTGGCGTGTTCGCAGCGGCAGATCACTGTATCGGCGGCTGGCAGCGCGACTTGGCCGGCGCCGCGCCGGGTGTAACGATCAACGCCGGCGCGAAAGCGAATGATCCGGTCCAGTTGGGTCTGATAACGCTTGCGACGCTGGAGCGCCGTGGCTTCATCGAGGACATTACGCTGCAGCAGGACCGACAGCGCCGCGATGCGCCCGCTCAACATGGCCGCTTCACCGCCGCGAATCCCGCCCATGTCGCCCGCGAGGTGGACATGCGCTTCGCTGCTGCGCTGCCAGGCATCGGACACGGCGCGCAGGTAGCCGTCTTCGCTGAAGCCATGGTCAAGCCCCATCTGTTGGCTCAACTGCGTGCGCGGGATAAATCCGTAGCCGACCGCCAGCGTCTGGGCCGACAGCTGTTCAGCCCGTTCAAGGTCCGGCTTCCAGTCGGCGGAGTAAGGCGCAACGGTCACGCTGCCCAGTTCACCCTCGCCCTCGGCGCGCACCACGCCCCAGCCATAGCGCAGCGGAATGCGGTGCCGCTTGAGGTACGCCAGCATGCCCAGGCCATCGAGGAATAATTGCGGTTTGTTGAGTAACGCCAGGCTTTCCCTGGCGATCCTGCCGAATGCACAGGCTTCGTAGACACCCGCCACGGTGACGCCCGAGGCGTGCAGCTGGCACGCCACCAAAGGCAGCAACGGGCCGGTGCCGGCGATCAGCACCGGGCTCGGCGGTTTGACCACGCCGCTCTTGATCTGCAATTGCAGGCCACCGAGCATCATCACGCCGGGCAGCGTCCAGCCAGGAAACGGCACACTGCGTTCATGACAACCGGCTGCCAGGATCAATTGGGAATAGGCCACTTCCCGCAAGCGCTCGTCGGCGTCCAGCAGCATCAAGGCGCGAAACCCCTCGACACCGATGACCCGACTGCCCAATCGCACATCAATCAGCCCGGCGTTGCGCTGGAATTCCCCATGGAGCTTTTCCAGGGCCTCGCTGTAACGCGCGCCCAGGTAATCCAGGCTCACGCCATCGCGCAGCGGCCCGCGGTACACCACGCCGCCCAGGCGTGGCGCCTCTTCGAGCAACGTGCAACGCAGACCGTTGGCAGCCAGCTCGATGGCCGCCGCCATACCCGCCGGCCCGCCGCCGACAATCACCGGATCGAGGTTCATGGCGCCTCCGTTACGGCGATGCGGTTGGCCCGGGTTTCGATCTGCATGCCCGGCCGCACCAGCGTCTGGCAGGCCCGCCGCTTGTGGCGGCCATCGATCTTGACGAGGCAGCATTGGCAGATGCCCATACCGCAATAGGCCCCGCTGAGCTGGCCGTGGTCGTTGCAGGCCACCTGGCGCCGCCCCAGAGCCTGGATGACGGTGAGGACGGTCTCACCCTCGGCGGCCTCAACAGCCTGACCGTCCAGGCGTACGGTCATGTCGGCCCGTTTCAGCGGCTGAATATCGAATTTTCGGCGTAGAACATCCTGGGAGTTGATCATGCGACTCTTCCTTAAAGATCAGTAGGTCTCGGCTCCTTGCGCCACGTACCAGCAGCTTCCCCGCCAGAGCCCGCCAGCACAGCGGCAGAACACAGCGCCGGACGCAGCATGATGGTGCGTGCGGGAATATGTTAGGGATTATTTGTGACGAAGTATTGATCCAGGCCAGTGAATGCATCTGCCGGCGCCCATGAACTTTTTTTCAGAAAGCCGACAGGTAATCTTTGGCAGAATGCTGCGCAATAGCTCCATTTCCCAACCGGTAACGCCCATGAACCGTATCCTGACCATCGAAGACGACGCCGTCACTGCCCGTGAAATCGTCGCCGAACTGACCCGCAACGGCCTGGACGTCGACTGGGTCGACAACGGCCGCGAGGGCCTGGAACGGGCGGTCAGCGGTGACTACGACCTGATCACCCTCGATCGCATGCTGCCCGAGCTCGACGGCCTGGTGATCGTCACCCAACTGCGGAGCATGGGTGTGGCCACGCCGATCCTGATGATCAGCGCCCTTTCCGATGTCGACGAGCGAGTGCGTGGCCTGCGGGCCGGCGGCGACGATTACCTGACCAAGCCGTTCGCCACCGACGAAATGGCCGCCCGGGTCGAAGTGCTGCTGCGCCGCAACAACGGCGCCCGCGAACCGGAAACCGTGCTGCGGGTGGCGGACCTGGAGCTGAACCTGATCAGCCGCGAGGCCAGCCGCAACGACCAGTTGTTGAGCCTGCTGCCCACCGAATACAAGTTGCTCGAATTCCTGATGCGCAACAGTGGCCAGATCCTCTCGCGCATGATGATTTTCGAAGAAGTCTGGGGTTATCACTTCGACCCGGGCACCAACCTGATCGACGTCCACATCGGTCGCCTGCGCAAGAAGATCGACCCGCCGGGCCTGGAACCGCTGATTCGCACGGTAAGAGGCTCCGGTTATGTCATTGCTGAACCCCGCTAAGGGCTGGCGCTCCTCCAGCAGCCGCCTGCTGGCGCTGTACAGTTCGCTGTTCGTGATCTGGAGCGCGATCCTGATGGGAGTGATGTATTACGAGGTGTTCGGTTACCTCGACAGCCTCGCCAAGCATTCGCTGATGCAGCGCCAGCACCTGTTTGCGCGGATCCATGGCGAACAGCTGGAAGACGCGCTCATGGCCAGCCTGTCGCTGGATGAACGCGGCGTCGACGCCTACGGCCTGTTCGACCCGCAACTGCGCCATTTGAGTGGACCGATCCAGCACATCCCCGCCGACCTGCCCCTGGACGGCAAGATCCATATGCTCGGTGGCTGCGTCGACTCCGACGACCCGATGATCCCTTCCGACAGTTGCGACGCGGTCGCGACCCGCACCCAGGACGGCCGCTGGCTGGTATTGGCGCGGGACAACGGCTCGCTGTTCGCCGTGACCCGCATCATCCTGCACGCGCTGCTCTGGGGTGTCTCGTTGACCATCCTGCCGGGCATCGCCGGCTGGCACCTGTTGCGTCGTCGGCCGCTGCGGCGTATCCGCGCCTTGCAGGCCAGCGCGGAAGCCATTGTTGCCGGCGACCTGACCCATCGCCTGCCGCTGTCGAGCCGTCGCGATGAACTGGACATGCTGGCAGCCATCGTCAATGCCATGCTCGATCGCATTGAACGGCTGATGAATGAGGTCAAGGGCGTCTGCGACAACATCGCCCATGACTTGCGCACCCCGCTGACGCGCCTGCGTGCCCAGCTTTATCGCATCCAGCAGGAAGCGGCGGATGGCTCTCCGGAAGCGCTGCAGATGGATCAGGTGATTGCCGAAACCGATACGCTGATGGCGCGGTTTCGCGGTCTGTTACGGATTTCGGAACTGGAGGACCAGCAGCGCCGCTCCGGTTTCGTGCGTCTCGATCCGTTGCAACTATTGCAGGAACTGCATGATTTCTACCTGCCGCTGGCCGAAGAACGCGAGCTGGCCTTCACCCTGGAAGTGCCCGACAGCCTGCCCTTGCTCAACGGAGATCGGGCGTTGCTGTTCGAGGCGGTGTCGAACCTGTTGAGCAACTCGATCAAGTTCACCCCGCCGGGCGGCGAGGTGATCCTGCGGGGCGTCGACCAGGGCGACAGCAGCCGCATCGAGGTGCTCGACTCCGGTCCTGGCATCCCCGAGGCGGAACGCAAGGCGGTGTTCCGGCGCTTCTACCGCGCCGAGGGCAGCAGCCAGCACGGCGGCTTCGGCCTGGGCCTGTCGATCGTTGCGGCGATTGTCACCTTGCACGGGTTTACCCTGGAAGTGGATCGCAGCGAGCTGGGTGGGGCGCGGTTGGCGCTGGATTGTCGGGCGACGTTGCTTTGATGACGCAGTCCCGTGGATGACGCGACCCCATGGTTTATGCAGTCCCCGTGGCGCGGGAGCTTGCTCCCGCTCGGCTGCGCAGCAGTCGCAAGCTGACAGGCGCGGTGTGCCTGAGGACTGCTGATTCGACAGGTTCGGGATCGCTGCGCGCTCCAGCGGGAGCAAGCTCCCTCGCCACAGGATCGCGTCGGGCTTAGGAATCAGGCCGGATCGCTGCGATGCAGCGGCGTGTTGTAAAGCTCATAGCGCAGTTCATCGATCAGCTTGTTCAAGCCTTCCTCGGAGCGAACACTGTCGACGCTCATGCCGCTCACCACCAGGTCGACCTCGCCGCTTTCCTGGCGATACAGGCGAATGGTCAGTGTGCCGTCGCCATTGAGGCTGCATTCACAGGCCAGCGGCGCAAAGCTTTTCTCGAGTCGGGTACGTAACGGAGCCAGATGGGTCATCTGTGCACCTCAGCTTCGAAGTCGCAAATGACCGGTGGCCATACCCGGCCTCCTGGCTCCCGCAGACGTCCTGTCGATCTCACATTTGAACGGTTTGCTGCACATCGTGGCGTATTCCTTGACTGTTGCGTGGGGACGCGACATCAACAGCAATGCCGCACCCTCCCAGCCTAAGGACGTTGCGGCCTGAGCAGAACCTGAATTTGCACCAGAGCGCCAGGTGCATTTGCACTGGCTATCATGGCGCCTTCATTCGCCATTCATTCGCAAACAAGCCCCGTTCCCGCGCCCAGACAATTGCCTCGCTGCGGCTATGGACGTCGAGTTTCGAATACAGCGTCGCCACGTGATTGCGCACGGTGTTGGGGGCCAGCTTCAAGCGCGCGGCTATTTCCTTGTCCGCCAGACCCTCGCAAATCAGCCCCAGTACATCACGCTCCCGGGCCGTCAGCTCGGTGAAAGAGGTCGTCGGGGTCTGTGCATTGATGCTCTTCACATTGGCCAGTTTTTCGATCAGGGTGCGGCTGAACCACGACGCGTCCTTCATCACCTCTTCGATGGCCGCCACCAGCTCCAGCTCCGAGCGCTTGCGCTCGGTGATATTCATCAGCACCAGCAGGAAACACGGTTTGTCCTGGATGATGACGGTATCGGCCGCCACTTCGCAGTCGATCTGCTCCCCGCCTTTTTTGTGCACCTTGACGTCGATCCTGGACACGGTGGCGGTCTTTTCCAGGCGCCCGAACAACGTCGAGGCCGCCTCTTTGTCGAGAAAGCCGATTTCATCCACGGTGCGGCCCAGCAGCTCTTCGCTGGCATAACCCGTCGCCTGGAGAAAGGCCTCGTTGATTTCCGCCAGTTGCAGCTCGGCGCTGCAGATCAACGTTGGCACCGGCGACAGTCGGAATGATTTGGCAAAGCGTTCCTCGCTCTGGCGCAGCGCTGTTTCGGCCTTGCGTCGCGGCTCCATGTCCATGAACGAAAACAGCATGCAATCTTCATCGTGCAGGTCCAGCGGCTGGCCGGCGACAATCACCTGTTTATTGGTGCCGTCCGGCAAGCGCAGTTCCGCCTGCATCTGCGGGATGGTCGCGCCCTGCCCCAGGCGCTCGACGGCCAGGTCGCGCTTTTCGGCGGCCTCAAGGACATCCAGTTCATACACCGAACGGCCGATCACCTGTTCGCGGCTGTAGCCGGTCATTTCGAGGAAACCCGCGTTGACCTTGATATAGCGCAAATCGCTGAGACGGCAGATCACCGCCGGTGCCGGGTTGGCGCCGAAGGTTTTCTCGAAGCGCTGTTCCGCGCTGGCCCATTCCGTGGCGTCGCTGAGAATCAGCACGAGGTATTCCGGCGCGTCGTTGCGGTCGGTCAGCACCATGCTCCGGATGCGGTGCACCCAGGTGCGGTCCGGATCGGCCACCGGCGTCACCTCGACCAGCACATCGCTGAATTCGTCGCCGCGAGCGACCCGGGCGATAGGATAGTTGTCTTCAGGCAGCGAATGATTGTTGCGATAACGCAAACTGAACCGCCGGGCATATTCCTTGGCATTGGCGCCCAATTCGCCAAGCTCCTTGACTCCATGCATGACTAACGCTGCTTCGTTGGCCCAGGCAATCGTCTGGTCGACTTCAATCAGCATCACGCCATCCGATAGCCCGGCGATGATCTGCAGCAGCTGGCGGCGATTGGTATCGGTGCTCGGGACTTCCAGATTCATTGATTCTCCATGAGGGTCAGAGGCGCATGGTGGTTACGACTGCTGCATGAGATACACGTTCCCTGCATGGGAAGCGTCAGGTTTTTCCGGATCAGCGTTGCCTGGCGGCCGTATCGATGCTCACCACCACCGACATACCCGGCCGCAGCCGTTCGCTTTCGGGCTGGTCCGGATCCACGGTGATGCGCACCGGTACGCGCTGGGCAATCTTGACGAAATTGCCGGTGGCGTTGTCGGCCTGCAACAGACTGAACTCGGAGCCGGTGGCCGGGGAAATGCGTTCGACATGCCCCTGGAATCGGCGGTGGCCGAGGGCATCCACGGTGAAGCTGGCCGGCTGGCCGACCCGCACCTTGTCCATCTGGGTTTCCTTGAGGTTGGCGATCACCCACTTCTGGTTCGGCACCAGCGCCATCAACTGCGCTCCGGAATTGACATAGGCGCCCAGGCGCACGCCGATCTGCCCCAGCTGGCCGTCCCGTGGCGCCAACACGCGCGTGTTGGACAGGTCGATGCGCGCCAGTTGCACCGCTGCCTCGGCGCTGGCAACCGCGGCTTCGAGGGAGCCGCGGTTGACGATCACGGTTTGCCGGTCCTGCCGGGCAATTTCCAGGCTGGCCTGGGCCTGGGCGACGGCTGCGGTGGCTTGGGCGCTGGCGGCGCGGCTGAGGTCCAGTTCACGCCTGGATACCGAACCGTCCTTTATCAGCTCCTCGTTGCGGCGCAGGTCGGCAGTGGCTTTGCGGGCCTGGGCCTGGCTGTCGGCCAGCGCTGCCTGGCGCAGCTTGATGGTCGCCTCGGCGCTGTTGCGCTGCTGCACAACGTTGGCCAGCGCGGCCTGCTGCACCGCCAGTTGCGCCAGCGCCTGGTCGAGCCGTTGCCGGTAGATGCGATCATCCAGGCGCACCAGCAGATCACCGGCCTTGACGAACTGGAAGTCCTGCACCGGGACTTCATGGACATAACCACTGAGCTGCGGCCCGATGATCGTCACCTGCCCGCGCACCAAGGCATTCTCGGTGGTTTCCACGGCGCTGCTGAACGGTGGCAATTGCCAGGCGTAAAGCACCACCAGCACACCGACAATCGCCACGGCGGCGAACCCGAGGGATGAAAGCATTCGCACTCGCAGGGAGCGCGGTTTTGTCGCCGGAGCGGCAGGAGGCGCCTGGTCTTCCGGCGTATCGGCGATGGCATTGGTGGTCGTGGTGGTCGGTTCGGTCATGGAGGAGTGGCACCGCTGGGTTGTGGCGAAGGAGCAGGCGCTGCGGCGGGCTGGGTGGTGCTCATCAGCCACAGCGCACGAATGGAGATCCAGATCATCGTCAGCACGGCAATCACCGCGATCAGCATGAACACATCGTTATAGGCCAATATGTTGGCTTCACGGGTAGCCGCCGCGGCAAGGCTGCGAAGGCCATGCAGGTGACGCAGGCCCGGATCGGCAATCAGCGAACCCACCGCCGAACCACCGCTGTCGACCCGCGCGGCGACGCGAGGGTCGAACTGACTCAGGTTCTCCACCAGATGGCTGGAATGGAATTTCTCGCGCACCACCTGGAACGTGCCGAGCACCGCGGCGCCCACCAGGCCGCCGAGGCTCTGGCAGATCCCGAACAACACCGAAAAACTCACCAGGTTGCGCGGGTTGGTCAGCACATTGCGCACACCCAGGATCATCGTCGGCCCGAGGAAAAACGTGCTGCCGAACGCCAGCAGGAACTGGCTCAAATACATGTTTTGCGGACGGCTCAGGTTGTTCGAATAACTGTCCATCACCGACCCCGTGGCCATCAATGCCAAGGAAATGATCAGCGGCATGAACAGGTGCGCCGGGTTGATCGTCAGCGCGCTGGTCACCAGTCCGGCGATACTGCCGACCAGCATCACCACGTAAAGGCTGTGCATCTGCTGGCTGCTCATGTTCAGCGCTTGCAGGAACCCCACCGCCCCGGTGGACTGTTCCGAGGTCACCATGCGGATCAGAATCACTGCCAGGGCCAGACGGATCATCACCCCGCTGCCGAGCCAACGCGTCATCAGCATCGGATTGCTGCGGTTATGTTCGATCGCCAAGCCTGCCAGGATCAATACGATGGAGGCCGCCGAGGCCACGCCGATCCATGGCGCTTCCAACCACCAGTCGATGCGCCCCAGCGACAGCACCGCGCACAACAAGGCGACGCCGCTAGCGAGCACGGTGAAGGTCAGGAAATCGAGTTTTTCAAAGGTCTTGAAGCGATCCCCCGGCGGCAATTTGAGCAGCAGCACGCAACCCAACGACAGCAGCGCCATGCCCAGCTCGAACAGGTACAAGCCACGCCATTCGGCGATTTGCAGCAGATCCTCGGAGAACAGCCGGGCCATCGGCAACGCCAGCTGCGAAGTGCCCAGCCCCAACACCAGCGCCTTGAGCCGCCACTTGGCCGGAAAAGCCTGGACCATGTAATACAGGCCCAGGGAACTGAGGGCCGCACCGACCATGCCATGGGCCGCGCGCACGGCGATCGCCGAGTTCAGGTCGTTGACGAACAGATGACCGAAGGTCACCAGGGCGTAAAGCGCCAGGAACACCTCGGTGAACGCGCGCAAGCCGAACTGCTGGCGAAACTTCACCAGCAGCAGATTCATCGAGACGTTGGTCATGACGTAGGCCGCGGGCAACCAGGCCATCTCTGCCGTGGTGGCTCCCAGGGACCCTTGCAGATAAGGCAGATTGGCGATCACCAGCGAATTGCCCAAGCCCCCGGTCAACGCCACCAGCACGCCAACCAGCGCGTAGGCAAGCCGCTTCGGCGTGGGATGCAACGGCGTCGAGGGCGAACCGGGCAGCGTCGGCCGTTCGTGCGGCTGCCAGGCGCGCGGGGTGTAGTGATCCATTCAGAAACCTTGCGGATACATGGCGACAATAGATCGCTGAAAATTTCGCAGATGCCTGTTCGACGACAAGGAACGCCAAGAAGTGCCGCAGATGCTTTCGTGGCGAGGGAGCTCGCTCCCGCTGGCTGCGCAGCAGCCCCATCACTGGCCACTCGGTGCCGCTGATGCAGCGTCTTCAAGATGGGCTGCTACGCAGCCAGCGGGAGCAAGCTCCCTCGCCACGGACCGAGCTGGTTCAGGCGTCGCTGGCCGGGCCTGCCGCTTTCGAGCGGGCGCGATCCTTGGCGGCCTTGGCCTCGGCGGCCAGGCATTCCAGGCAGAACTGCTCGGCGTAAGACATAAGGATTTCGGTGGTGTCGCCCTTGATCGTGCGCGAGCCGGCGAGGATGTAGCGCATGCGTTTTTCCGTGATGCCGATGCGCAAGGCAATCCAGGCCGGCGTCTGGCCGATGCGGTCGACCAGTTTGTTGGCGTATTCGGTGGAGTGGTTGTAGCGCTCGGCATTGGGAAACATAGGGGGTCCATGGCAAGGGGATCAAAACAGGGCGGCAGGTTACTCCTTTTTGCGCTGGCGGCCTGTTTTTGTGCCTGTTCGATGACTGAAAACGCCGCCGATGCTCTTGTGGCGAGGGAGCTTGCCCCCCCCCGCGAAAGCCTTATCGGCAGGCCATTCGACTAATGTCTTAGACCAGTCATCGCACAACCCGGGCTCCTCGCACCTATGCTGAGAATACCTTTTTCCTTCACAGCAAAGCCTTTCCAGCCTAAAGGAACGTCTCTATAAACCTGGGAACACCTACCCATCAACGGCCACCCGGAAGAAAAATCGCAGTAATGGCCAGTTGACAAGAATCAGCCGCCACCAAATAATCTCCGCCATGTTGTACGACGACGTATAACAAATAAAAACAACAAAAAAGCAAGGGAGCGTCAGAGTGAGCACACGTGTCCGTTTTTCGCCCAAGAACCGTCCAACCCGTCCTTTTTCCACATCGCATGTCGCCCTGGGGCTGATCAGTTGCAGCAGCCTGGCCATGTTTTTGCCCATGACCGCCAGCGCCGCGGGTTTTGTCGATGATGCCAAAGCCACGCTGAATCTGCGCAACGCCTATTTCAACCGCAACTTCGTCAACGACGCCGCCGCCCAAGGCAAGGCCGAGGAATGGACGCAAAGCTTCATTCTCGACGCCAAGTCCGGTTTCACCCAGGGCACGGTCGGTTTCGGCGTGGACGTGCTCGGCCTGTACTCGGTCAAGCTCGACGGCGGTCGCGGCACCGCCGGCACCCAGTTGCTGCCGGTGCACGACGACGGTCGCCCGGCCGATGACTTCGGCCGTCTGGGCGTGGCCCTCAAGGCCAAGGTCTCGAAGACCGAGTTGAAAGTCGGCGAGTGGATGCCGGTGCTGCCGATCCTGCGTTCCGACGATGGCCGTTCCCTGCCGCAAACCTTCCAGGGCGGCCAGGTCACTTCCACCGAGATCAACGGCCTGAGCCTCTATGGCGGCCAGTTCCGTGGCAACAGCCCGCGCAACGACGCGAGCATGGAAGACATGTCGATGAACGGCCGCGGTGCGTTCACTTCCGACCGTTTCAACTTCGGCGGCGGCGAATACGCCTTCAACGAAAAGCGCACCCAGGTCGGCGTCTGGTACGCGGAACTGTCCGACATCTACCAGCAGCAATATTTCAACCTGACCCACAGCCAACCCATGGGCGACTGGACCCTGGGCGCCAACCTTGGCTACTTCATCGGCAAGGAAGACGGCAGCGCCCTGGCCGGCGACCTCGACAACAAGACCGCGTTCGCCATGCTCTCGGCCAAATACGGTGGCAACACCTTCTATGTCGGCCTGCAGAAAGTCGGCGGCGATGACGCCTGGATGC
>NZ_JBHFJB010000144.1:0-1762 GCF_057334555.1 Pseudomonas sp. AGC41 | reverse complement strand
CGGTCGTAGAACCATTGCAGTTTGCAGGCGGCGTTTTCCGCCAGCAGCAGATTGCCATTGCCGTCATAGGCGAAGGTCTCGGTCTGCCATTCCAGGCCTTCCTTGTGCCCGGCATGACGGGCGATCAGGCGGCCCATCGGGTCGTACTGACCACGGGTAGGTTGTCGCTGTTGTAGCTGTACTGGGTCGTGTTCTCTGTTCTCCTGCGGGTCGATGGTTTCGATGATGTTGCCGCGTTGATTGTAATCGTATCGCCACAGGCCGCCTTCGGCGTCGCGGGTGTGAAGTTGGCATAGGCATCGGCGCGATCAAGCCAATGCCGGTGTCGTCTGGTTGTTAAAGAGCGGGGTGCCTGTCAGCGATGTACAGCACCGCGGGAGCCGCTGGCGATCAGGGTGGCGCCGCAGGTGGTCTTCATGCCGTCCAAGGCTACGGGAGTGCCGTTGACGGAGTAGGTGCTGCTGCCTTCGGCAATCGGGAAGGCCCCCTTGCATAAGGGGCACATCACCATGTGGCCCTTACCTGCCATTGGTTTGCCGTTGAGGTTGGCGTGGGGGATGGATTCGGTGACAACGCTACAGTGGTCGGCGGTGTCGTCAAGGCGGACTATACATTTCATTAGATTTATAACCATTAAAGATTTTGGATGTGGGGGATTATATTTTTAGCCGTCGGGCGCCTGATTTTGGGGGCGAAGTTTGATGTTGTAATTTGCGACACTGTTAACCCTGTCGTCGGCGTCAAGGCACAGTTTTTTTAATATTGCATAGGGTGTTTTTTGGTTTGACGCAACTGCTTGTCTGACGATGGGGTCTTCGTCGCTTGACAGATAAGTAAGTACTTCAGTCCCGGACTTTCTTTTTTTTGCGACCCCATGTCTTGTTTTCCAGTTCTGGCTTTTTGATAAAGAGCTTATGATGAGTGGTGAAATGGTCTCGTTTTGCAGTATAAACTTTTCACAATCTGGATACTTTAAAATTACATCCTCCCATACGGACTCGCTTGCCTTCTCGGTGATGGCTCTGCTTCTGTCTGTTTCAATACTGCTGTTGATGAGGCTAATGAACTCTTCTGCTGAATTAATCATTTTTTATCCTGGCACTTTAATTTCTTTAGATCAATTGAGCGGCCTGTTGAGCCTTTGTGCTTCCCTTTCATTATGTCTCCTTGATCATTGAGGTCTGCCATCCATTCAAGAGTTCCGGCGCTCCTCGATTCTGAAAATGATTTCCATGCGCTTCCCCCATGTTCGGTTTTGTCTGCGGAATACCAAGAGCCATCTTTAGGGTCTCTAAATAGAGTCACATTCCCTACTCCTGGAATATGCCCGTTACATTTTCTATCGTATCGCTCAACACTCCATTTTTTTGCACAACATGATCGGTTATCAATATTGGGTTTTCCTGTGGGTGCTGGTTTTCTGCCAGATCTTGTAAGGCCCAAAGGATCTGTCCAATCTGCGGGGTTTGGCGCGTACGCATAGATGTTGAACCCACCCGCAAACCCAATCGGATCCTTGCCAATAAACCGCCCCACCTGCGGATCATAGTACCGATAGCGGTTGTAGTGCAGCCCGGTTTCCACATCAAAGTACTGTCCCTGAAAGCGCAACGGATTGCGCACATCCGCGCGGTTGGCGGTGTCGCTGCGCTGTTCCTTGGCCAAGCCCCAGGCTTTGTAGACCCCAGCCCAGGCGATGTCGCCGTGTTCGTCCGTCAACTCCATCGGCGTGCCAAGGTGGTCGCATTGGTACCACGCCACG
>NZ_JBHFJB010000143.1:0-10389 GCF_057334555.1 Pseudomonas sp. AGC41 | reverse complement strand
AAGGCGTCGGCACATCCAACATCAATGCCAGCTGACACACCGCTTTCGCGAGCAGGCTCGCTCCCACAGGTTTTGTTATTTCTCAAGTAACGGGTTAGAAAACATCCCCCGGCACTCGCACGAACCCTTCCATCAACACCCGTGCGCTGCGGCTCATGATGGCTTTTTTCACGGTCCATTCGCCATTGACTACGCGCGCCTCGGCGCCGACGCGCAAGGTGCCGGACGGGTGACCGAAGCGCACCGCGTTGCGTTCGACGCCACCGGCCGCGAGGTTGACCAGGGTGCCGGAAATCGCCGCGGCGGTGCCGATGGCGACAGCGGCGGTGCCCATCATGGCGTGGTGCAGCTTGCCCATGGACAACGCCCGGACCAATAAGTCGACGTCACCTGCCGCCACGGTTTTACCGCTGGATGAAAGGTAATCCGCTGGCGGCGCGACGAACGCGACTTTCGGCGTGTGCTGGCGTTGGGCAGCTTCGTCCAGGTGCTTGATCAGGCCCATGCGCAACGCGCCATGGGCACGAATCGTTTCAAACATCGCCAGCGCCTTGGGATCGCCGTTGATGGCGCCCTGCAATTCGGTGCCGGTGTAACCGACATCCCGGGCGTTGATGAATATCGTCGGAATGCCTGCGTTGATCAGCGTCGCCTTGAGCTTGCCGACACCGGGCACCTCCAGGTCGTCCACCAGGTTGCCGGTAGGAAACATCGAACCACCGCCGCCCTCTTCCTCGGCCGCCGGGTCCATGAACTCCAGCTGCACTTCAGCGGCCGGAAAGGTCACGCCGTCAAGTTCGAAGTCACCGGTTTCCTGCACCGCGCCGTTGGTGATCGGTATATGGGCGATGATCGTCTTGCCGATGTTCGCCTGCCAGATCCGCACCACGGCCGTACCGTTCTGCGGGATACGGCTGGCATCCACCAGACCGCTACCGATGGCAAACGCCCCCACCGCCGCCGACAGATTGCCGCAGTTGCCGCTCCAGTCCACGAACGGCTTGTCGATGGACACCTGGCCAAACAGGTAATCGACGTCGTGGTCGGCCCGGGTGCTCTTGGACAGAATCACGGTCTTGCTGGTGCTGGACGTCGCGCCGCCCATGCCATCGATCTGCTTTTCGTACGGATCAGGGCTTCCGATCACGCGCAGCAGCAGCGCATCCCGGGCCGGGCCGGGAATGCGTGCCGCTTCGGGCAGGTCTTGCAGGCTGAAAAACACGCCTTTGCTGGTGCCGCCACGCATATAGGTCGCGGGGATCTTGATTTGAGGCGAGTGAGCCATGTGCTCCAACTCCTGAAAAAAAGGCGGCCAGAAAACCGGCCACCCGAGCGATTTAAACGGCAATCGCCGATTCAAGGAAATCCTGGGCGAAGCGTTGCAGCACGCCCCCGGCTTCGTAGATCGACACTTCCTCGGCGGTATCGAGGCGGCAGGTCACCGGGACTTCGAGGCGTTCGCCGTTCTTGCGAGTGATGACCAAGGTCAGTGTCGCCCGCGGGGTGCGCTCGCCGATCACGTCATAGACTTCGCTGCCATCGATGCCAAGCGTCTTGCGATCCGTGCCCGGCTTGAACTCCAGCGGCAACACGCCCATGCCCACCAGGTTGGTGCGGTGGATGCGCTCGAAACCTTCGGCGACGATCGCCTCGACACCGGCCAGGCGCACGCCCTTGGCCGCCCAGTCCCGGGACGAACCCTGGCCGTAGTCGGCACCGGCAACGATGATCAACGGCTGCTTGCGTTCCATGTAGGTTTCAATGGCTTCCCACATGCGCATGACCTTGCCTTCCGGTTCGACCCGCGCCAATGAGCCCTGCTTGACCTTGCCGTTCTCAACGACCATTTCGTTGAACAGTTTCGGGTTGGCGAAGGTTGCGCGCTGGGCGGTCAGGTGATCGCCGCGGTGAGTCGCGTAGGAGTTGAAGTCTTCTTCCGGCAGGCCCATTTTCGCCAGGTATTCACCCGCGGCACTGTCGAGCATGATGGCGTTGGACGGCGACAGGTGATCGGTGGTGATGTTGTCCGGCAGCACCGCCAGCGGACGCATGCCCTTGAGCGGCCGCGCACCGGCCAATGCGCCTTCCCAATACGGCGGACGACGGATATAGGTGCTTTGCGGGCGCCAGTCGTACAGCGGCGTGACTTTCGGCCCGGTATCTTCCTGGATCGCGAACATCGGGATGTACACCTGGCGGAACTGCTCGGGTTTCACCGAAGCCTTGACCACCGCGTCGATTTCCTCGTCGCTTGGCCAGATGTCCTTGAGGCGGATTTCCTGACCTTCCACCACACCCAGCACATCCTTCTCGATGTCGAAACGGATGGTGCCGGCGATGGCATAAGCCACCACCAATGGCGGCGAGGCCAGGAACGCCTGCTTGGCGTACGGGTGAATCCGCCCGTCGAAGTTGCGGTTACCCGACAAGACGGCGGTGGCGTACAGGTCGCGGTCGATGATTTCCTGCTGGATCACCGGGTCCAGCGCGCCGGACATGCCGTTGCAGGTGGTACAGGCGAACGCGACCACGCCAAAACCCAGTTGCTCAAGTTCAGATGTCAGGCCCGCTTCATCCAGGTACAACGCGACGGTTTTCGAGCCTGGTGCCAGGGATGACTTGACCCAGGGCTTGCGCGCCAGGCCCAGGCGATTGGCGTTGCGCGCCAGCAAACCGGCGGCGATCACGTTGCGCGGGTTGCTGGTGTTGGTGCAACTGGTGATCGCCGCGATGATCACCGCGCCGTCGGGCATCTGCCCGGGCACGTCGTCCCACTGGCCGGAAATGCCTTTGGCAGCCAGATCGGATACCGCGACACGGGCGTGCGGGTTGCTCGGACCGGCCATGTTGCGCACCACCGAGGACAGGTCGAAGGTCAGACCGCGTTCATATAACGCGCCTTCCAGGCTGTCAGCCCAGAGGCCGGTGGTCTTGGCGTAATGCTCGACCAACTGCACTTGCTGGTCTTCGCGGCCGGTGAGTTTCAGGTAATCGATTGTCTGCTGATCGATATGGAACATTGCTGCCGTGGCGCCGTATTCCGGCGCCATGTTGGAGATCGTCGCGCGATCCCCCAGGGTCAGGGCGCGGGCGCCTTCGCCGAAGAACTCCAGCCAGGCCCCGACGACTTTCTGCTTGCGCAGGAATTCGGTCAGCGCCAGCACCATGTCGGTGGCAGTGATGCCCGGTTGCAACTTGCCGGTCAGCTCGACGCCGATGATTTCCGGCAGGCGCATCCACGAGGCGCGACCGAGCATGACGCTTTCGGCCTCCAGGCCACCGACACCGATGGCGATCACACCCAGGGCATCGACGTGAGGCGTGTGGCTGTCGGTGCCTACGCAAGTGTCGGGGAACGCCACGCCGTCACGCTGCTGGATCACCGGCGACATTTTTTCGAGGTTGATCTGGTGCATGATCCCGTTGCCCGGCGGAATCACATCGACGTTCTTGAAGGCCTTCCTGGTCCAGTTGATGAAGTGGAAGCGGTCTTCGTTGCGGCGGTCTTCGATGGCGCGGTTCTTGGCGAACGCCTGCGGATCAAAACCGGCGCTCTCTACCGCCAGCGAGTGGTCGACGATCAGTTGGGTCGGCACCACCGGATTGACCTGCGCCGGGTCGCCGCCTTGCAGGGCAATGGCGTCGCGCAGGCCGGCCAGGTCGACTAAGGCGGTCTGGCCGAGGATGTCATGGCAGACCACGCGCGCCGGGAACCAGGGGAAGTCCAGGTCGCGCTTGCGCTCGATCAGTTGAAGCAGCGATTCGCGCAGCGTGGCCGGATCGCAGCGGCGCACCAGGTTCTCCGCCAGCACGCGCGAGGTGTACGGCAAGCCATCGTAGGCGCCAGGCCGAATGCCATCCACGGCGGCGCGAACGTCGAAATAATCCAGCGAAGTGCCGGGCAGCGGTTTGCGAAATTCTGTGTTCATCGTCAGGACTCGGGTCACGGTGGTTTCAGGAGGGGTGGCGCAACCATTGAAACAAACACATTCCCCTGTGGGAGCGAGCCTGCTCGCGAATGCGGTGTAGCAGTCGACATTGATGTTGGATGTCAGTCCGTATTCGCGAGCAGGCTCGCTCCCACAAGGGCAGTTCGGTTCAGGTAGCCAGTGCGTCACGGCCCTCCAGCTCAGCGTTGTTCGATTGGCACGAACTTGCGCTGTTCGACGCCGGTGTATTCGGCGCTCGGTCGGATGATGCGGTTGTTGGCGCGTTGTTCGAACACATGGGCGGCCCAGCCGGTCAGGCGCGAGCAGACGAAGATCGGCGTGAACAGCTTGGTCGGGATGCCCATGAAGTGGTACGCCGAGGCATGGTAGAAATCGGCGTTGGGGAACAGTTTCTTCTGCTCCCACATGGTCTTGTCGATGGCTTCGGAAACCGGGAACAGCACCGTGTCGCCGACTTCATCGGCGAGCTTTTTCGACCAGCCCTTGATCACTTCATTGCGCGGGTCGTTGTCCTTATAGATGGCATGGCCGAAGCCCATGATCTTGTCCTTGCGCGCGAGCATGCCGAGGGTGCCCTCGATGGCTTCTTGCGGCGAGCTGAAGCGCTCGATCATTTCCATCGCCGCCTCGTTGGCGCCGCCGTGCAACGGGCCGCGCAGCGAGCCGATGGCAGCGGTGATGCAGGAGAACAGGTCGGACAATGTCGAAGCACAAACCCGCGCGGTAAAAGTCGAGGCGTTGAACTCATGCTCGGCGTAGAGGATCAGCGACACGTTCATCACCTTGACGTGCAGCTCGCTCGGTTTTTTGCCGTGCAGCAGATGCAGGAAGTGGCCGCCAATGGAGACTTCGTCGGTTACGCATTCGATGCGCTGGCCTTCGTGGCTGAAGCGATACCAGTAGCACATAATCGCCGGGAACGCGGCCAGCAGACGATCGGTCTTGTCGTGCTGCTGGGAGAAATCCTGCTCGGGCTCGAGGTTGCCGAGGAACGAGCAGCCGGTGCGCATCACGTCCATCGGGTGGGCGTCAGCGGGAATGCGTTCCAGCACTTCTTTCAAGGCTTGGGGCAGGTCGCGCAACTGGCGCAGTTTGTTCGTGTAGGCGTCCAACTGAGCCTGGGTCGGCAGCTCGCCGTACAGCAGCAGGTAGGCCACCTCTTCGAATTGCGCGTCAGCCGCCAGGTCGCGAACGTCGTAGCCGCGATAGGTCAGCCCCGCGCCAGACTGGCCCACGGTGGACAAGGCGGTTTGTCCGGCCACCTGGCCACGGAGCCCGGCGCCACTGAGTACTTTTGCTTCGGCCATGTTGCTGTCTCCATTTTCTTGAATTTGTAGGGAGTCGCGCCTTACTTTTTCGCGGCGAACAACGCGTCGAGCTTCTGCTCGAAGGTGTGGTAGTCGATGCGATCGTAAAGCTCCATGCGGGTCTGCATGGTGTCGATGACGTTCTGCTGCGTGCCATCGCGACGGATGGCGGTGTAGACATTTTCGGCGGCCTTGTTCATCGCCCGGAACGCCGACAGCGGGTACAGCACCAGGGATACGTCGGCCCCGGCGAGTTGTTCGGTGGTGTAGAGCGGGGTTGCGCCGAATTCGGTGATGTTGGCCAGGATCGGCGCTTTCACGCGGCTGGCGAACAGCTTGTACATCTCGAGTTCAGTGATCGCCTCCGGGAAAATCATGTCGGCACCGGCCTCGATGCACGCGGCGGCGCGGTCCAGGGCCGACTCCAGGCCTTCCACGGCCAACGCATCGGTACGCGCCATGATCACAAAACTGTCATCGATACGGGCGTCGACGGCAGCCTTGATGCGGTCGACCATTTCCTGCTGCGAAACGATTTCCTTGTTCGGACGATGGCCGCAACGCTTGGCGCCAACCTGGTCCTCGATGTGAATCGCCGCCGCGCCGAACTTGCTCATCGACTTGACCGTGCGCGCCACATTGAACGCCGAGGAGCCGAAGCCGGTGTCTACGTCCACCAGCAGCGGCAGGTCGCACACATCGGTAATGCGGCGCACATCGGTGAGCACGTCATCCAGGCCGGTGATGCCCAGGTCCGGCACGCCGAGGGAACCGGCCGCCACGCCGCCACCCGACAGGTAGATCGCCTTGAAGCCGGCGCGCTTGGCCAGCAGCGCATGGTTGGCGTTGATGGTGCCGACCACTTGCAATGGATGCTCGGCGGCGACCGCATCGCGAAAACGCTGGCCTGGCGTGCTCTTGCTGGAACTCATGACTCACCTCGTTGAGTGGCGGCGCTGTCCTGGAAATGACGCGCAATGTTGCGTTTGGAGGCGCCGATGTGCCGGCGCATCAATAATTCGGCCAGCTCGCCGTCACGGTCGGCGATGGCATCGAGAATCCGGTGGTGCTCGGCAAAGGCCTGGCGCGGACGGTTCGGCGTGGTAGAAAACTGGATGCGGTACATGCGCACCAGTTGATACAGCTCGCCGCAGAGCATTTGCGTGAGGGTGCGATTGCCGCTGCCCTGGATGATCCGGTAGTGGAAGTCGAAATCGCCTTCCTGCTGGTAATAACCGACGCCGGCCTGGAACGCCGCATCGCGCTCGTGGGTTTCCAGCACCCGACGCAGTTCGTCGATTTCCTCCTGGGTCATGCGCTCCGCCGCAAGACGACAGGCCATGCCTTCCAGGGATTCGCGAATTTCGTAGAGTTCCAGCAGCTCGGCATGACTCAGCGAGACCACCCGCGCGCCAACATGGGGAATGCGCACCAGCAGCCGCTGGCCTTCCAGGCGATGGATCGCCTCGCGCAGCGGCCCGCGACTGATGCCGTAGGTGCGGGCCAGCTCGGGCTCGGAGATCTTGCTGCCGGGGGCGATTTCACCCTTGACGATGGCGGCCTGGATACGCCGGAAGACGTTCTCGGACAAGGTCTCGGCATCCTCATGGAGAAGGACCGGCGTTTCGAGCTGATCGAGCATATTGTCGACACCTTTGAAATCAATACGGCAAAAACTACCCGCTGACATCCGTAAGGTCAAAGTAAAATTAGATATTGTCGACAATCGTCTAATAACGCTCCCAGACATAACCCGTCGTTTCGACGTGTCGTAGCCTCCGGCCAGCGGTGGCGTCAGAAAACCACCGTGCTAGAATGCCGCCGCAATTGCCGCTCTCCCTATATAGAGAAGGCAACCTAGGGAGCTTGTGCAGTAATGCCAGGGCCTGAACCGAAAAACGGAACGCTGCGCACCAGGATCTATGACACTCAAGCCCTTATCTGCCGCCCTATGCTTTATCTGCCTGCCAGGGATTGCCGCGGCGGGTGAAAAAACCGTGTACGGCCTCAACGAATATGCAGCCCTGCAGGGCATTGACCTGGAGGTCGCCGCCAAGCTCGACACCGGTGCCAAGACCGCCTCCCTCAGCGCCCGTGACATCAAGCGCTTCAAGCGCAACGGCGAATCCTGGGTGCGTTTCTACCTGGCCATCGACGCGGCCCATTCGCACCCCATCGAACGCCCGCTGGCCCGGGTCAGCAAGATCAAACGCCGCGCCGGTGACTACGACCCGGATGAAGGCAAGAAATACACGGCCCGGCCGGTCATCGAACTGGATATCTGCATGGGCTCGGCCCTGCGCAGCATCGAAGTGAACCTGACCGACCGTAGCGCCTTCCAATACCCGTTGCTGATCGGCTCCGAAGCGCTCAAGCGTTTCGACGCGCTGGTCGATCCCAGTCTCAAATACGCTGCCGGCAAACCCGCCTGCGCCAATGCCGCTCATACCGCAGAGTAATTCCAATGCGCTCCCTTACCCTCCATCTGAAAATGCTGATCGCCATCCTGGTGGTGCTGGGCCTGTCAGTGACGGCCTATCAGATTTTCGTGCTCGGCATCCCGGTGACCGAAGACGCCACCGATGACCTGTGGAATATCGATGCCAAGGTCGAGTTCGTGCCCAACGCCAAGGATCCGGTGAAGATCCAGATGTTCGTGCCGCCCCTGAGCCGCGACTACGTCAGCCTCAACGAGAGCTTCATCTCCAACAATTACGGCGTAGCGGTGAACCGCGTCGACGGCAACCGCAAGGTGACGTGGTCGGCCCGGCGCGCCAAGGGCAACCAGACCCTTTATTACCGCCTGGTGCTGACCAAGCGCTACAGCGCCGAGAAAACCAAGGTCAAGGGCCCGACCTTCCGCGACAGCATCGCCGTCGAAGGGCCGGAAAAACTCGCCGCCGAAGCGCTGCTGGCACCGATCCGCCAGCACTCGGCCGACGTCGAGACGTTCATCAGCGAAGCCATCAAGCGGGTCAACAACCTCAACGACGACAACGTCAAGCTGTTGCTGGCCGGCGATCCGTCTTCGAGCAACAAGGCCAGAATCGTCGAGCTGGTGCTGTCCATTGCCCACGTGCCGGTGGAGAAGGTCCACACCATCCGCCTGGTGGCCGACCAGCCGCAGACGCCCGAGCTGTGGCTGCGCAGCTTCAACGGCACCGACTGGCTGTATTTCAACCCCGACACCGGTGAGCAAGGCCTGCCCACCGACCGCCTGCTGTGGTGGACCGGCGATGAGAACCTGATCACCGTCGATGGCGGCAAGAAAGCCACCGTCACCTTCAGCATGAACAACAGCGAAATGAACGCCATTCGCCTGGCCAAGCTGACGGACGAGAACACCGACGCCAACTTCCTCGAATACTCGCTCTACGGCCTGCCGCTGCAAACCCAGCAGACCTTCATGATCATGGTGATGATCCCGATCGGCGTGCTGGTGATCCTGGTGTTGCGCAACCTGATCGGCCTGCAGACCCTCGGGACGTTCACCCCGGTGCTGATCGCCCTGGCGTTCCGTGAAACCCAGCTGGGCTTCGGGATCATCCTGTTTACGGTGATCACTACCCTGGGCCTGTCGCTGCGTTCGTACCTGGAACACCTCAAGCTGCAAATGCTGCCGAGGCTCTCGGTGGTGCTGACGTTCGTCGTCGTGTTGATCGCCGCCATCAGTCTGTTCAGCCATAAGCTGGGCCTGGAGCGTGGCCTGTCGGTGGCATTGTTCCCGATGGTGATCCTGACCATGACCATCGAACGCCTGTCCATCACCTGGGAAGAGCGCGGCGCCGGCCACGCGATGAAAGTCGCCATCGGCACCCTGTTCGCCGCGTCCCTGGCGCACCTGATCATGAGCGTGCCGGAGCTGGTGTACTTCGTGTTCACGTTCCCGGCGATCCTGCTGATCCTGGTGGGCTTCATGCTGGCCATGGGTCGTTATCGCGGCTACCGCCTGACCGAGCTGGTGCGGTTCAAGGCCTTCGTCAAGGCTGACTCCTGATGTTCGGCCTCTGGAAGACCTGGAAGGCCCTGGAATCCCGGGGCATCATGGGCATCAACCGGCGTAATGCCGACTACGTGCTCAAGTACAACAAGCGCAGCCTTTACCCGATCGTCGATGACAAGATCATCACCAAGGAACGGGCCATCGCCGCTGGCATTCACGTGCCGGAGCTGTACGGGGTGATCTCCACCGAGAAGGAAATCGACAAGCTCGACGGGATCATCGGCGGACGCACCGATTTCGTCATCAAGCCGGCCCAGGGCGCCGGTGGTGACGGCATCATCGTTATTGCCGACCGCTTCGAGGGTCGCTATCGAACCGTGTCCGGGAAGATCATCAGCCACGAGGAAATCGAGCATCACATCTCCAGCATCCTCACCGGCCTGTACTCCCTCGGCGGGCACCGTGACCGGGCGCTGATCGAGTACCGCGTGACGCCGGACCAGATCTTCAAGAGCATCAGCTACGAAGGCGTACCGGATATCCGCATCATCGTGCTGATGGGCTATCCGGTGATGGCCATGCTGCGCTTGCCGACCCGCCAGTCCGGTGGTAAGGCCAACCTGCACCAGGGCGCCATCGGCGTCGGCGTCGACCTCGCCACCGGCCTGACCTTGCGCGGTACCTGGCTGAACAACATCATCACCAAGCACCCCGACACCACCAACGCGGTGGACGGCGTGCAGTTGCCCTACTGGGACGGCTTCATGAAACTGGCCGCCGGGTGCTACGAGCTGTGCGGGCTGGGCTACATCGGCGTGGACATGGTGCTGGACCAGGAAAAAGGCCCGTTGATCCTGGAACTGAACGCCCGCCCAGGGCTGAACATCCAGATCGCCAACGACTGCGGCCTGACCTTGCGCACCCACGCCGTGGAAGCACGCCTGGAAGAGCTCAAGGCCCGCGGCGTTATCGAAACCGCGGAAGAGCGCGTGGCGTTTGCTCAGGAGTTGTTCGGGCATATTCCGCCGGTTGAGGGTTGAAGCTGAGGATGAAAACCGCAGCTGAAGGTTGAACCCTGTGGCGAGGGAGCTTGCTCCCGCTGGGTTGCGCAGCAACCCCAAAGCCCAGCACCTCGGTGTATCAGAATGATCGCGCTCAACTGCCCAGGGGCCGCTTCGCAGCCCAGCGG
>NZ_JBHFJB010000142.1:24891-31162 GCF_057334555.1 Pseudomonas sp. AGC41 | reverse complement strand
CTCCCACACAGGACTTTTGGTGTTAGTGGGTTTGGGAATAAACCTTATTCGAAACCAATCTTTACGACAGCGGCATTTCTGGCTGTGCCGTGGCGTCCTATCTGATGAACCGGTCTGTTCGGAACAATATTTCCTGAGCACCGTCGGCCCCGGCTTTCTCCGGTAAAGAAGGAATTGGCTATGAATAAGCTGCTGCGCATGATGTTTTTTCTAAAGGTGTTGGTGATGCTGTCCCTCGGTTCCACCGCTGCGTGGGCCGAATGCGATGAGCACGAGAAGCACGCGTCGAGTGGCTCGGTGGTTCAAGGCGAGTTGATGCTTGCCGCGACCGATGCGGACGCAGGCGATCCGGACGATGGCGAGGATGATGATGGTTCGCCAATCGACACGCCGGATGGCGATGAGGATGCAGAGGGCGATAGCCAGACGTAGATTCCTGACATGAAAAAACCCTCCAGCCCCAACTGAGACTCATTCGGGGCTGGAGGGTTTTTTCATGCCGGATGCATTACCCAAGGTGAAGACTTGCACCCGTGGGGGGGGGGGGGGGGGGGGGGGGACTGCGCAGCAGGCCCAAAAGAGGGTCTGTTTCGCGGCCCCCCCCCCCCCCCCCCCCCCCACAAAGGCTTTTCTGCCTTAAGTGTTTTGCTGCCTTTTAGCCTTACGCCGCGCCGTCGAGAAACCGCTCGGCGTAGTGACACGCTACCAAACGGTTATCCAACGGCCGCAACGCCGGTTCTTCGGTCTTGCAGCGCTCGGTCGCGTACGGGCAGCGCTTGTGGAAGGCGCAGCCGGACGGTGGGTTGAGCGGGTTGGGCAGTTCGCCGACGATCTTGATCTTCGGCTTGTTCGGGTCCGGGTGGATGGTCGGGGTGGCTGACAGCAGCGCCTGGGTGTACGGATGCAGCGGGCGGCTGTAAATGGACTCGTTGGGACCCATTTCCACCGGGCGGCCGAGGTACATCACCATCACGTCGTCGGCGACATGTTGCACCACTGCCAGGTTGTGGGAGATGAATACGTAGGCGGTGTTGAATTCCTGTTGCAGGTCCATGAACAGGTTCAGCACCTGCGCCTGGATCGACACGTCCAGCGCCGAGGTCGGTTCGTCGGCCACCAGCACCTTGGGTTGCAGCATCATGGCGCGGGCCAGGGCGATGCGCTGGCGCTGGCCGCCGGAGAACATATGCGGATAGCGCTGGTAATGCTCGGGGCGCAGGCCCACCTGCTTCATCATCGCCTGGACTTTGTCGCGGCGCTCGGTGGCCGAGAGGTTGGTGTTGATGAGCAACGGCTCGGCCAGTTGATCACCGATTTTCTGCCGTGGGTTGAGGGACGCATAAGGACTCTGGAAGACCATCTGCACGTCTTTGCGCAATTGCTTGCGCTCGGCCTTGTTGGCGCCGGCGACTTCCTGGCCGGCGATTTTCAAGGAGCCGGCGGACGGCTCTTCGATCAGCGTCAGGGCCCGGGCGAGGGTGGATTTGCCGCAACCGGATTCACCCACCACGGCCAGGGTCTTGCCGGCCTCCAGTTCGAACGACACACCGTTGAGGGCGCGCACGGTCGCATGGCCCTTGAACATGCCACGGGACACTTCGTAATGACGGGTCAGGTCACGGGCGGTAAGTACGACGGCCATCACGCCACCTCCTGGTTCAACGGGTAGAAGCAGCGGGCGAGGCTGTTGGATTTCGGATCGAGCGCAGGGCGCTCCTGGCGGCAGTTGTCGCGCACGTACGGGCAGCGCGGCGACAGCAGGCAGCCTTGCGGGCGGTCATAGCGGCCGGGGACGATGCCTGGCAACGTCGCCAGGCGCTCGGCGCCCATGCTGTGCTCCGGAATCGCCGCCAGCAGCGCTTCGCTGTAGGGGTGGGCGGGAATGTCGAACAGCTGCGGCACCTGGCCCACTTCCACGGCCTGGCCGGCGTACATCACGCAGACGCGCTGGGCGGTTTCAGCCACCACCGCGAGGTCGTGGGTGATCAGCACCAGGCCCATGTTCTGCTCTTTCTGCAGGGCCAGCAGCAGGTCCATGATCTGCGCCTGGATGGTCACGTCCAGAGCGGTGGTCGGTTCGTCGGCGATCAGCAGTTTCGGTTCGCCGGCAATCGCCATGGCAATCGCCACGCGCTGGCTCATGCCGCCGGACAGTTGATGCGGGTAGGCGTCCATGCGGCTGGCGGCGCCGGGGATCTCGACTTTTTCCAGCAATTCGATGGCGCGTTTGCGGGCGGCCTTGCCGGACATCTTCAGGTGCAGGCGCAGCACTTCTTCGATCTGGAAGCCCACGGTGTAGCTGGGGTTGAGCGCGGTCATCGGATCCTGGAAAACCATCGCCAGGTCCTTGCCGACGATCTGCCGGCGCTGGCGGTTGCTCAGCTTGAGCATGTTCTTACCGTCGAAGTTCAGCGCGTCGGCGCTGACGATGCCAGGGTGCTCGATCAGGCCCATCAGCGCCATCATGGTCACGGATTTACCCGAGCCCGATTCGCCGACGATCGCCAGGACCTCGCCTTTATCCACGCTCAGGTCCAGGCCGTCGACCACCGGCACGGCGGTGGCGTCGCCGAAGCGGACGTTGAGATTCTTGATTTCTAGCAGTGACATGGGAATCTCCTCAGGCGGCATTCTTGAGTTTCGGGTCCAGCGCATCGCGCAGACCGTCGCCCATCAGGTTGATTGCCAGCACGCTGAGCAAAATGGTCAGGCCGGGCAGGCTCACGACCCACCAGGCGCGTTCGATGTAGTCGCGGGCCGAGGCCAGCATGGTGCCCCACTCCGGGGTCGGCGGTTGCACGCCAAGGCCGAGGAAGCCCAGGGCGGCGGCGTCGAGGATCGCCGAGGAAAAGCTCAGGGTCGCCTGCACGATCAGCGGTGCCATGCAGTTGGGCAGCACGGTGATGAACATCAGGCGCGGCAGGCCGGCACCGGCCAGGCGGGCGGCGGTCACGTAGTCGCGGTTCAGCTCGCCCATCACGGCGGCGCGGGTCAGGCGCACGTAGGAAGGCAACGAGACGATGGCGATGGCGATCACGGTGTTGATCAGACCAGGGCCGAGGATGGCGACGATCGCCACGGCCAGCAGCAGCGAGGGCAGGGCGAGCATGATGTCCATCAGGCGCATGATGGTCGGGCCGAGGATGCGCGGGAAGAACCCGGCGAACAGGCCCAGCAGGATGCCCGGGATCAGCGACATCACCACCGACG
This sequence comes from Pseudomonas sp. AGC41, assembly GCF_057334555.1. Classification (NCBI taxonomy): domain Bacteria; kingdom Pseudomonadati; phylum Pseudomonadota; class Gammaproteobacteria; order Pseudomonadales; family Pseudomonadaceae; genus Pseudomonas; species Pseudomonas sp. AGC41. The sequence continues at coordinate 27,952 of NZ_JBHFJB010000142.1, read as the reverse complement.
ACAGGCCGATCAGCAGCGACAGCCGCGAACCCTCGATCAGGCGCGAGAGCAAATCACGGCCCAGTTCGTCGGTGCCCAGCAGGAACTGCATCTGCCCGCCTTCGAGCCACGCTGGTGGCGTCAGCAGGAAGTCACGGTATTGCTCGCTCGGGTCGTGCGGCGCGACCCATGGGGCGAAGAGTGCGCAGAACACGATCAGGATCATGAACAGCAATCCGGCGACGGCGCCCTTGTTGCGGGAAAACGCTTGCCAGAATTCTTTGTAAGGGGACGGGTACAGCAGGCTTTGATCGACTGCTACCGCGGTAGTTGGAGTACTCATGGTCTTGATCTCAGCGCTGGTGACGAATGCGTGGGTTGGCAAAGCCGTAGAGGATGTCCACGACGAAGTTGACCAGAATCACCAGGCAGGCGATTAACAGGATGCCGTTCTGCACCACGGGATAGTCCCGGGCGCCGATGGCTTCGATCAGCCACTTGCCGATGCCCGGCCAGGAGAAGATCGTTTCGGTCAGGACCGCACCGGCCAGCAGCGTGCCGACTTGCAGGCCGACCACGGTCAGCACCGGGATCAGCGCGTTGCGCAGGCCGTGCACGAACACCACGCGCGACGGCGACAGGCCCTTAGCCTTGGCAGTGCGGATGTAGTCCTCGCGCAGCACTTCGAGCATCGAGGAACGGGTCATGCGGGCGATCACCGCCAGCGGAATGGTGCCCAGCACGATGGCCGGCAGGATCAGGTGATGGAGTGCGTCGAGGAACGCGCCCGGCTCGTCGGCCAGCAGCGTGTCGATCAGCATGAAGCCGGTTTTCGGCTCGATGTCGTAGAGCAGGTCGATCCGTCCCGACACCGGTGTCCAGCCCAGGGACACCGAGAAGAACATGATCAGGATCAGGCCCCACCAGAAGATCGGCATCGAATACCCCGCCAGGGAGATGCCCATCACCCCATGGTCGAACAGGGATCCTCGCTTGAGTGCCGCGATCACCCCGGCCAGCAGGCCGAGGATACCGGCGAACAGCAGCGCGGCCAGGGACAGTTCCAGGGTCGCGGGAAACAGTGAGCTGAACTCGGTCCATACGCTTTCACGGGTGCGTAGCGATTCGCCAAGATCGCCCTGGGCCAGTTTGCCGATGTAGTCCAGGTACTGGGCATACAGCGGTTTGTTCAGGCCAAGGCGTTCCATTGCCTGAGCATGCATTTCGGGATCGACCCGACGTTCGCCCATCATCACTTCCACGGGGTCGCCGGGGATCATGCGAATCAACGCGAAGGTCAGCAAGGTGATGCCGAAGAACGTGGGAATCAGTAATCCCAGTCGGCGGGCAATAAAACTAAACATCTTCAGGTGTACCTCATCAGCCGGTTAGGCGTGCCCGGCAATCCTTTGGTGAAGGTTGCCGGGCGTCTTCTTATCTACTTCACCTGGGTGGTGGCGAAGTTGTTAGTGGTGAGCGGGCTAATCACATAGCCCTCTACATTCTTGCGCATTGCCGTGAGCATGCGGGTATGAGCCGTGCTGATCCATGGCAGGTCCTGGTTGAAAATCACCTGGGCCTGCTCATAGAGCCTGGCGCGCTCCTCGGGGTTCACTGTGGCGCGTGCCTGGTCGAGCAGCGCCTGGAATTTCTCATTGCACCAGCGCGCGTAGTTTTCTCCGTTCTTGGCGGCTTCGCAACTGAGCAAAGGCGTCAGAAAATTATCCGGGTCGCCGTTATCGCCTGCCCATCCGGCGGAAACCATATCGTGCTCGCCGTTTTTCGCACGCTTGAGCATTTCGCCCCATTCCATCACGCGGATATCGACCTTGATCCCGACTTTCGCCAGGTCGGCCTGCATCATTTGCGCGCCGAGCATCGGGTTGGGGTTGGTCGGGCCGCCGCCGTTGCGGGTGAACAGGGTAAACACGGTGCCTTCCGGCACGCCGGCTTCCTTGAGCAACTGGCGCGCCTTGTCGAGATCGCGGGTCGGGTTCTTCAGGTCGTGATTGAAGCCCAGTAACGTCGGCGGGTACGGATTGACCGCGACGGTGGCGTTGCCCTTGCCGAACAGCGCGCTGACATAGGCTTCCTTGTCGAAGGCCAGGTCGATGGCTTTGCGCACCCGCACGTCGCTCATGTATTTGTGGCTGGTGTTCAGAGCAGTGTAGCCAATGGTCATCGCATCCAGCTCGGCGACCTTGAGGTTCGGGTCTTTCTTGATGCTGGGGATATCGTCCGGTTTCGGGTATAGCGCGATCTGGCACTCGTTGGTCTTGAGCTTTTGCATGCGCACATTGTTATCGGTGGCGATGGCCAGCACCAGCGCATCGGCCGGCGGTTTGCCCCGGAAGTAGTCCGGGTTGGCCTTGAAGCGAACCTGGGCGTCTTTGTTGTAGCGCTGGAAGATGAACGGCCCGGTGCCGATCGGCTTGCTGTTGAGGTCGCCGGCCTTGTTGGCTTTGAGCAATTGGTCGGCGTATTCGGCCGGGTAGATCGAGGAGAAGGCCATGGCGATGTCGGCCAGGAACGGTGCCTCGCGGCGGGTCAGGGTGAACTTGACTGTGTGTTCGTCGACTTTCTCTACGCTTTTAAGCAGTTCCTTGAAGCCCATGCTTTCAAAGTATGGGAAACCCACGCTCGACAGTTTGTGCCAGGGGTGATTCGGGTCCAGCTGGCGCTGGAAACTCCAGACCACATCGTCGGCGTTCATGTCGCGGGTCGGCTTGAAATAATCGGTGGTGTGGAACTTGACGCCTTTGCGCAGGTGGAAGGTGTACGTCAGGCCGTCGTCGCTGATGTCCCAGGACTCGGCCAGGGCCGGAATCACTTCGGTGGTGCCGGGCTTGAAGTCGGCCAGGCGGTTGAAGATCGTTTCGGCCACGGCGTCGGCGGTGACTGCAGTCGTGTACTGGACCATGTCGAAGCCTTCCGGGCTGGCTTCTGTGCAAACCACCAGGGGTTTGGCCGTGGCGCCAACGGCCACACTCAGCAGTGCGGCAGCAATGGCGGCGCGTAGGGGGTTCATGTTCATCGTCAATCCTCTGCAATCGGGTAATTGGCAAAAGACCGGGGGGGGGGG
>NZ_JBHFJB010000142.1:0-24871 GCF_057334555.1 Pseudomonas sp. AGC41 | reverse complement strand
CCCCCCCCCCGGTGGCAGTTTAGAGAATGTTGAACGGGATGGTGGTGACCAGGCGGAATTCGTTGATGTTGCCATCAGCCTGGTTTTCGCTGGCGCGGTGAGTAGTGTAGGTCGCACGAATCGCGGTGGCCTTGAGTGGGCCGCTCTGTACGGCGTAGGAGGCGCCGACGCCATATTCGTAGTGAGTTTCGCCGTCCATCAGGCTCAGGTCGCCGCGCTGGGCGCCTGGGGTGGTGTAGGCCGTGCCACGGTAATGCGTGCCGTCAATGCCCCAGCCACGTGCCTGGTAGATGTTGAACTTCAGGCCGGGCACGCCGTACTCGGCCATGTTCAGGCCGTAGGCGATCTGGAACGATTTCTCGTTCGGGCTGTTGAAGTCCGACAGCAAGGAGTTGGCCAGGTAGATGCCGTTGGTTTCGTGCAGGTAGTCGAAGTACTCGTCGCCGTTCACTTCCTGGTAGGAGAACGTCAGGCTGTGAGCCTGGTGAGCAAGGCCGAGGGACAGGGAGTAGGTATCGTTGTCGATATTCCCCATCAGTTTTTTGCCTTCGTCGACGGTTTTGTAATAGTTCAGGCTGGTGGTCAGGCTGAGCACCTGGCTATCGCCCAGTTCATGGGTGGCGCCGAAGTAGTATTGGTTCCAGAAGTCTTCGACCTTGGCGCCGTACAGGCTGGTTTTCAGGCTCTTGAACGGCTGGTAGTTGACGCCGGCGGTATAGACCTTGTCGGTTTCCACGCCAGTGGCGGAATACTCGGTACGAAATTTCGACAGGCTCTGCTCGGTTCGTGGCGAAACGCGATCGAAGCCGGCCAGATCGAACGAAAGGTTGTTGAATTCTTCACTGTGCAGGCTGATACCTTCGAAGCTCGAAGGCAATGCACGGTTGCCGATGACGTCGATGATCGGCGTACTGAAATTCTGCCGACCCGCGGTCAGCGTGGTGTTCGAAACGCGGAACTTGGCGTTGGCCAGGCCCAGTTTGCTCCACTGGTCCACGGCGTCACCGTTGGAGTCCGCCAGGGTGCGGTTGGAGCCACCGGCGATGTGCTTGCGATCCCGGTCCAGCACGATAGCGTTGTAGGCGGCGACCTCGGTGCTGACGCCGACGGTGCCTTGGGTAAAGCCCGAGGTGTAGTTGACGATGGTGCCCTGGACCCAGTTGATACGACGGGAAATGGGGGTGGCCGGCACGGACGGATCATTCTTCACGCTGTTTGGCTTGTAGCTGAAGCGGTCATCGCGGCGTTTCAACTCGTTGGAGTACCAGTTACGGGTTGTGCCCCCCAGGCTCTGGCCGTCGATGAAGCCTTTCGCTTCGCTCTGGGCGCTGCTGTCGGCCAGCGCGGTAGGAACGAATTCCTGACTGACAGATTCTGCGTAAGCCGTGGCCGTAACGCTGCTGATGGCCAGGGCCAGTATCGCGGTGCTGCTCAGTTTCATGGGTAACGCTCCTTTTTCTTGCTTTTTTATGCCGTTCTTTTTCGGTGATACGGCTATTGGTTTACAACTCATTTGCAGCTTGCAAACGTTTGCCAGGCGCCTAATCGACGAATTACGGCAAAACGCTAGCGGAGGGCTTCCAAAGGAAGCCCTCGCTGCAGGGCTAGACGGTTATGGGTTCAGGCTGACGCCCGAGAAGACGTTGCGGCCGAAGGGGCTGACCTTGAACCCTTCGACTTTGGCACTCAGCGGCTGGTTGACCGTCGAGTGGGCAACAGGGGTGATCGGCACTTGCTGCTTGAGCAATTGCTGGGCCTGTTTGTAGAGCACGGTGCGCTGGTCGCGGTCGGTGACGACCTTGGCCTGCTTGATCAGCTTGTCGTAGTCCTGGTCACACCACATGGAGTAGTTGTTGCCGCCGATGGCATCGCAGCTGTACAGCGTGCCGAGCCAGTTATCCGGGTCCCCATTGTCGCCAGTCCAGCCGATCAGGCTGATGTCGTGCTCGCCGTTCTTGGTGCGCTTGATGTACTCGCCCCATTCGTAGCTGACGATCTTCACCTTCAGGCCGATCTTCGCCCAGTCCGCCTGGAGCATTTCGGCCATCAGCTTGGCGTTGGGGTTGTACGGACGCTGAACGGGCATGGCCCAGAGAGTGATTTCGGTGCCTTCCTTGACGCCCGCGGCCTTGAGCAACTCCTTGGCTTTTTCCGGGTTGTAAGGTGTGTCCTTGATGGTGTCGTCGTAGGACCACTGCGTCGGTGGCATGGCGTTCTGCGCCAGTTGCCCCGCGCCCTGGTACACGGCGTTGAGAATGCCCTGCTTGTTCACCGCCATGTCCAGCGCCCGGCGTACTTCCACCTGGTCGAACGGTTTGTGGCGGGTGTTATAGGCGATGTAGCCAAGGTTGAAGCCGGGTTTCTCGATCAGTTGCAGCTTGGGATCGTTCTTCAAGGCCGGTACATCGGCCGGGCGTGGATGCAGGGTGATCTGGCATTCGTTGGCCTTGAGCTTCTGCACCCGCACCGACGCATCGGTATTGATCGAGAAAATCAGGTTGTCCAGCTTGACCCGCTCCGGTGCCCAGTACTGCTTGTTGGCGACGTAGCGGATGTTGGAGTCTTTCTGGTAGCTCTTGAACTCGAAAGCGCCGGTGCCGATCGGCTTCTGGTTGATGTCGCTAGGCTTGCCGTCCTTGAGCAGCTTGTCAGCGTACTCGGCCGAAAGGATCGAGGCGAAGCTCATGGCGATGTTCTGGATGAAGGCGGCGTCCACACTGTTGAGCGTCATGACCACCGTCAACGGCCCGGTCGCTTCGACCTTGGCGATGTTCTTGTTCAGGCTCATGCCGTTGAAGTACGGGAACTCGGTGGGGTAGGCCTTGCGGAACGGATGCTGCGGATCGAGCATGCGATTGAAGGTGAACAGCACGTCGTCGGCGTTGAAATCGCGGGTCGGCGTGAAGTAGTTCGTAGTGTGGAATTTCACCCCTTCGCGCAGGTGAAAGGTGTATTTCAGGCCGTCTTCGGAAATGTCCCAGCTCGTCGCCAGGCCCGGCACGACATTGGTTGCGCCTTTTTCAAATTCGGCCAGGCGGTTGTACAGCGGTTCGGCGGCATCGTTGTCGGTCGCGGTGGTGTATTGCGCGGTGTCGAAACCGGCAGGGCTGCCTTCGGAACAGAACACTAGGCTGCCGCCGGCGGCCTGGGCTGCGGATGTAGCGGCCAGCAGGCCGGTGCCCAGCAATGCGGATAAAACCAAGGTATGGCGCATGACGCTCCCTCTCTCGTTCGGGGTGTTTGACAGTGAACCGGTGTCCTTCCAGGGACGGGGCCGGGGCACTGGGCTCATTCCAATGCGTGAACAGCGCTGCCGCAGGATTGGCAGAACCTCCAGCCCGACGGTATGCGTCGTGTGCCAGGCGGTATATGCGTAATGCCCGAAAGACTTGTGGGAAAAGGCGACACGTCCTAAACCAACTGCTGTGGTATGCAGTGTTTTTGGATGTAGGCAGTTTCCTAGGTCTTGGTCTCGGCAGATAAAGCAACGGCGACGTTAAAAACGCCGCCGTTGCCTACCATTACTTGCTGACGCTGACGCCGTAGAAGGAGTTCAAGCCAAAGGGGCTGATCTTGAAGTCCTGCACGTTGGCGCGCATGGGTTGGTACACCGTCGAGTGAGCGATAGGTGTCATCGGCACGGCGTCCTTGAGGACGTGTTGCGCCTGTTTGTACAGCTCGGTGCGCTTGGCCTGGTCGGTGGTGCGCTTGGCTTCTTTCACGAGGCCGTCGAACTTCTTGTCACACCATTTGGAGAAGTTGTTGCCTTGCAGCGAGTCGCAGCCAAACAACACGTTCAGCCAGTTGTCCGGGTCACCGTTGTCGCCGCTCCAGCCAATGATCATGGCCTGGTTCTCGCCGCCCTTGGAACGCTTGATGTACTCGCCCCATTCATAGCTGGTGATCTTGACCTTCAGGCCGATCTTGGACCAGTCGTTCTGCAGCATTTCCGCCATCAGTTTGGCGTTCGGGTTGTACGGACGCTGAACCGGCATGGCCCACAGTACGATCTCCGTGCCTTCCTTGACGCCAGCTTCCTTGAGCAGAGCCTTGGCTTTTTCAGGATCGTATTTGGCATCTTTGATGGTGGTGTCGTAGGACCACTGGGTCGGTGGCATGGCGTTGACCGCCAGTTGGCCCGCACCTTGGTACACCGAGTCGATGATCTGTTGCTTGTTCACGGCCATGTCCATGGCTTGACGAACGCGCAGGTCAGCCAACGGGTTGGGCTTGTCGTCGCCTTTGACTTTGTCCATCACGTTGTAAGCCACATAACCCAGGTTGAAACCCGCCTGGTCAGGCATCTTCAGCGCTTTGTCTTCTTTGAGGGCCTTGAGGTCGGCCGGGCGTGGGAAGAGGGTGACTTGGCACTCGTTCTTCTTCAACTTCTGGATACGCACCGACGGGTCGGTGGTGATGGCGAAGATCAGGTTGTCAATCTTCACGTCTTCAGGCTTCCAGTATTCCTTGTTGCCGGTATAGCGGATGTTGGAATCTTTCTGGTAGCTCTTGAATACGAATGGGCCAGTGCCGACCGGCTTCTGGTTGATGTCCGCGGCCTTGCCGTCCTTGAGCAGCTGGGCGGCGTACTCGGCGGACTGGATCGAGGCGAAGCTCATGGCCATGTTCTGGATGAACGCGGCGTCGACATCTTTCAGGGTGAATTTGACGGTGTGGTCGTCGACTTTATCGATCCTGGTGATGTTGGTGTCCATCCCCATGTCGGTGAAGTACGGGAATTCGGTCGGGTACGCCTTACGGAACGGATCGTCCTTGTTGATCATGCGGTTGAACGTGAACAGCACGTCATCGGCATTAAATTCACGGGTCGGCTTGAAATACGGGGTGGTGTGGAACTTGACGCCTTCACGCAGATGGAACGTGTAGGTCAGACCGTCTTCGGAAATGTCCCACTTGGTGGCCAGGCCAGGAATCACGGCGGTGCCGCCGCGCTCAAACTGGGTCAGGCGGTTGAACATGGTTTCTGCAGAGGCATCGAAGTCGGTTCCGGTGGTGTACTGACCAGGGTCAAAACCGGCCGGGCTGCCTTCGGAGCAGAACACCAGGTTAGTCGCGGCGGAAGCGAAAGGAGCGCTGGCTAACAAGCCGGCGCCGACTAAAAACGGAATGACCGCGTGTTTAAGCATGTTGGCCTCATGATTTGTTGTCATTTTTGGATTTGAGGGCGACCTCGTGAGTCGTCCTGCGGATACTTATGCAGGCCCCATACCCAATGCAAGATCCAGAGCGGTTTCAAGTCTGAAACAGTGGCACGTACGTACCTTAATGTCGCATCTTTATAACTTTTGACGCATTTGAACGTTTGCGCAGGTTTTTTTGGGGCAAGCGGCGCTCCGTGCCGGTGCGCTGCGAGACTGCGACGCACCGGCCTGGGGCGGGTTTTACTTGTTCAAACCAACGCCGTAGAAGGGTGTAAGCCCGAACGGGCTGAGCTTGAAATCCACCACTTCCTTGCGTATCGGCTGGAACACCGTCGAGTTGGCGATAGGCGTGATGGGCACCTGCTGCTTGAGGATTTTCTGCGCCTGGCGGTACAGGTCGATGCGCTGCTGGCGGTCGGTCGAGACCTTGGCCTGCTGGACCAGCCGGTCGTAGGCCGGGTCGCACCACTTGGCGTAGTTGCTGCCCGTGACCGCCGCGCAGCTGTACAGCACGCCGAGCCAGTTGTCCGGATCGCCGTTGTCGCCGGTCCAGCCGTAGATCATTGCGTCGTGTTCGCCATTCTTGGCGCGCTTGATGTACTCGCCCCATTCGTAGCTGACGGTGTTGGCCTTGATGCCAACTTTGGCCCAGTCCTGCTGGATCATTTGCGCAGACATTCGCGCATTGGGGTTGGAGGCGCGCTGCACCGTCATTGCCCATAAATCGATGGTTGTACCGGGCGCAACCCCGGCTTCCTTGAGAAGCGCCTTGGCCTTGGTCACGTCATGGGGCGCGTCCTGGATTGCCGGATCGAACGACCATTGGGCCGGGGGCAAGGCATTCTGGGCCAGCTGCCCGGCGCCCTGGTACACGGCCTTGATGATGGCCGGCTTGTCGATGGCCATGTCCAGCGCCTGACGGACCTTGAGCTGGTCCAGCGGCGGATGCGTCACGTTATAGGCGAGGAAACCCAGGTTGAAACCGGGCTGCCTGAGCACGCGCAGGTTCGGGTCCTGCTCCATCACTTCGATGTCGGCCGGGCGCGGATAACCGCTGACCTGGCATTCGCCGCGCTTGAGCTTTTGCAGGCGCACGGCGGCGTCCGGGGTAATGGAAAAAATCAGGTTGTCGAGCTTCACGTCCTCAGGTTTCCAGTACGCCGTGTTGGCGACGTAGCGGATCTGCGAATCCTTCTGGTAGCGCTTGAACACAAACGGCCCGGTGCCAACGGGCTTCTGGTTGAGGTCGCCGGCCTTGCCTTCCTTCAATAGCTGCGCTGCGTACTCGGCGGACTGCACGGAGGCAAAACTCATCGCCAGGTTCTGCACGAATGCGGCGTCGACGTTGTTCAGGCTGAAACGCACGGTGTGTTCGTCGACCTTCTCGACACTCTTGATCGTGGTGTTCAGGCCCATGTCGGTGAAATACGGCGATTCGGTGGGGTAGGCCTGGCGGAACGGGTGTTGTGGGTCAAGCAGGCGTTGGAACGTGAACAGCACATCGTCGGCGTTGAAGTCGCGGCTTGGGGTAAAGAACTCGGTTGTATGAAATTTCACACCCTCGCGTAGGTGGAAGGTGTAGGCCAGGCCATCGGCGGACACGTCCCAACGTGTTGCCAGCCCCGGCTCGACTTCGGTGCCACCGCGTTTGAACTGGGTGAGGCGGTTGAAGACGGTTTCGGCCGAGGCATCGAAGTCGGTGCCGCTGGTGTATTGGCTGGGATCGAAGCCGGCGGGGCTGGCTTCGGAGCAGTAGACCAGGGTGGTCGCGCCTTGGGCCAACGGGGCGCCGCTGAACAGGGCGAGCGCGAGCAAGAGGGGTTTGAAGGTGGTTCTGTCCATGAAATCCCTTAGGTCTTGATGAGGGTTTTTCTGAAAGGTAGCGGGTGGGGCGGGCGCGTAGGAAATATCTAAAAGTGAGGATGACCCGTGGGTTTGGGCATACCTGCGCTTTTCATCAATATTTAATTGACGCCGGAATAATGGCTATCTAGTATCGCGCCACTATTTTGATATTGCTTTTCGGGGCGGGGACGACGCGCGTCTTCCCGCTTCGGGACGAAGTCATGTTCGGCTCTGCCGCCGACCGACTTCGGCATGGATGACCTTTTAATTGCTCTGCAACGAGACCCGATCATGGACGACCGCCAATACGCCTTCCTGGCCCGCCAACCTTCTGCTGCCCTGAAAAACCGCGAGCGGTTCCTCGGCATGCCCAAGCGCGGCCTGGCGTTTTTGCTGGCCAACGTCATGTTCTGGCAACCCATGTGGGCCCAGGCCGAAGGCATCGTCGTCAGCGCGCCCGGCACCGGCCTGGACCGGGCGGGCAACGGCGTGCCCATCGTCAACATCGCCAAGCCCAATGCCAACGGTCTGTCCCACAACCAGTTCAAGGACTACAACGTCGACAGCAACGGCGTGATCCTCAACAACGCCACGTCCCGTACGCAGTCCACGCAACTGGGCGGGATTATCCTCGGCAACTCGAACCTGCAAGGCGCTGCCGCCACGACCATCCTCAACGAAGTCAACGGCGGCAACCCGAGCCAGTTGCGCGGCTACACCGAAGTCGCTGGGCAATCGGCCCACGTCATCGTTGCCAACCCCTACGGCATCAGCTGCAATGGCTGCGGCTTTATCAACAGCCCGAAAGTGACTTTGAGCACCGGTAAACCAATCGTCGAAAACGACCGATTGGATCGTTATCAGGTCGATCAGGGCAGCGTCGCAATCGAAGGCGCGGGTCTTAACGCGACCAACGTCGACCACTTCGAAATCATCACCCGCAGCGCGAAGATCAACGCCGAGATCCAGGCGAAGAACCTGACGATCGTCGCCGGGCGTAACGACGTCAACGCCGACACCTTGAGCGCCACCGCCCGCGCCGATGACGGCAGCGCCAAGCCGGAACTGGCGATCGACTCGTCGGCGCTGGGTGGGATGTACGCCGGCGCGATCAAGCTGGTTGGCACCGAGGCCGGCGTCGGGGTGAAGCTGGACGGCAAGTTGATTGCCAGTGGCGGTGATATTCAGCTTGATGCCAATGGGCATTTAAGCATGGTTGATACGTCGGCCAGCGGGGCGGTCAACGTCAAGGCTGCGAGTCTTGATGCGCAGGGCCCGGTGTACGCCGGTACGACGTTAAATGCGCAGACTCAGGGTGACTTGACCAACCGGCAGACGTTGGCGGCGCGCGATGGCATCGTTCTGAATGCCGGTGGGCAGCTGACTAACAACGGCATTATCGAAGCCGGGGTCAACGCCGACACCACGCGCAACGCCTCGGGTGATGTAAGCCTCACGGCCCAAAGCCTGAACAACAACGGCAAGAGCATCGTCGCCAGCCGTAACCTCACCGCCAACGTTACGCAAACGTTGAACAACCAGGGCGGCACCCTCAGCGCCGGGCAAACCGCCACGGTAAAAGCCGGGACGCTGGACAACCAGAACAAAGGCCGGGTGCTGAGCAACGGTGCGCTGGGCGTTACTGCGGACAAACTTCTCAACACGCAAGGCATCGTCAGCAGCAACGGCAACCTGACGGCCAATGTTTGGCAGTTGAATAACCACGACGGCGAAGTCTCCAGCGCCGCCACCACTCAAGTCACCGGCACCATGCTGGACAATAGCGACGGCCTGCTCACCGGCGACGTGGCGCTGAACATCGGTTTGATCGGTGCCCTGAACAACCAGAACGGCGTGTTGGGTTCCGGCAAGAGTCTGACCGTCTCCGCCGCCAGCCTGGATAACACCCTCGACGGTAGTCTGGTCAGCGATGGCAGCCTGACCACGCGCATCAGCGGTCTGTTCGACAACCGGCATGGCAGTCTCGGTGCTAAAGGCCTGACCGATGTCCAGGCAGGCGGCCTGGACAACCGCGCCGGCAAGGTCCAGTCCGTGAAGGACCTGCAACTCACCGTCGCCAAGCTCGACAACCGCCAGCAAGGTTTGCTCAGCAGCCAGGCCGGGCTGCGTGTCGATGGCTCGCAGTTGGATAACCGCATCGGCCTGCTCAGTGCCGTTGGCCCGGTGCACCTGCAGACGACGGGCGTTGATAACAGCGGCGGACGCATCTCCAGCAAAACCGACCTCACCGCCAACGTCACGCATCTGAACAACCAGGGCGGCGAACTGGTCGCCCAAGGCCTGCTCAGCGTCAGCGGCCAGGACCTGGATAACCGCAACGGCGGCTTGGTCGGCGCGACCAGCGCACTGAAGCTGGATGTTGATGCGCTGGACAACCGGGGCGGTGAGGTCTCCAGTACCGCCGATATCAACATCACCGGCCAACGCCTGGACAACAGCGACAACGGTAAGGTCCTCGCCGGCACTGATCTGGGCCTGAAAGTCGCGGCCATCATCAACCAGACCAAAGGCCTGCTGTTCAGTACGGGCGTCACCACTGTCGAGGGCAAAAGCCTGGACAACAGCGGCGCCAATCTGGTCGCCCGCCAGGGTTTGGATATTCGCCTGGACAATGCGTTGATCAACGTCGGCGGCGCCATCACCACCGAAGCCGGCCTGACCGTCAACAGCCAAAGCCTGGATAACCACGGCGATGGCCTGCTCAGCGCCAAAGGCGCCACCCACGTGACCACTGGCACGTTCGACAACACTGCCGGTGGCTACCTGGTCAGTGGTGACACCCTTGATCTCACCGCCACCCAGGTCAACAACGGCGCCGCCAGCCGCATCGCCAGTGACAAGGCGCTGACTGCAAGGGTCACCGGCCTCGACCAGCAGGGCGGCGAACTGTTCAGCAAGACCGCCTTGACCCTGGACCTGAACAACGGTCAGTTGAACAACCTCAAGGGCGTCATCAATGCGCCGGTCCTGGTGCTGAAAAATCTCAAGGACGTGGACAACCGTGGCGGCGAGATTTCCAGTGCCCAGGCGTTCACGCTGGCGGCCCGCAACCTTGATAACCGCGACGGTAAACTGATCAGCAACCAGGCGCTGACCCTGCGTATCGACCAGGCGCTCAACAACATCAAGGGGCTGGTGTCCGCGCAATCCATCGACGCCCATAGCGCCAGCCTGGACAACACCGATGGCCTGATCAGCAGCCGTGGCACCCTAGTCATGACCGTGGACGGTCAACTGACCAATCGCGACGCCGCAATCATTGCCGACGGTGACCTGCACATCGAGGCCACCCACCTCGACAACGGCGCCGGCCAGATCGCCGGCAAAACCAATGTCACGGCCACTGTCGACAGTGTGAACAACCAGGGCGGCCAGATGATCGCCCTCGGCGGATTGACGCTGACCGGCGCCTCGCTGGACAACCGCGCCGCAGGGCTGGTCGGGGCGACCGACACGCTGACGTTGAACGTCGGTTCGATCGACAACCGTGGCGGCGAACTGTCCGGCCACGCCGACGTTGCTTTGACCGGCGACGCGCTGGACAACAGCGACGGCGGTCAAGTCATCGCCAACGGCGCATTGGCCCTGACGGTGCAGGACGTGCTCAACCGCACCAAGGGCCTGCTCTCCGGCAAGACCGGTCTGACCTTGAGCGGCGAGACGCTGGATAACAGCGGCGGCGCGCTGCTGACCCAAAAGAATCTCACCGCGCACCTCGACGGCGACCTGAACAACGCCAAGGGCACGTTGAGCGCCGAAGGCGAGCTTGAGGTTACCGCCGCCAGCCTCACCAACACCCTGGGCAGCGTTTCCAGTGCCGGGGCACTGGTGCTCACGCTTGATAACGCCGTGTTGAACCAGGGCGGCGACATCGTCACCGATGCCGGTCTCACCCTCAAAAGCGCAAGCCTGGACAACCGCAACCAAGGCAGCATCAGCGCCAAGCAAGCGGTCATCCTCGAGACCGGAGCGTTCGACAACAGCCAGGCCGGACGCCTGAGCAGCGGCGCCAACCTTGACCTGACCACGAAGCAGTTGACCAACCAGGACGGCGGCCGCATCGCCAGCAGCGGTGCGCTGACCGCCAGCGTCACGGGCCTCGATCAACAGGGCGGCCAGCTTTTCAGCAACACGTCGCTGAGCCTTGATCTGAACCAAGGGCAACTGAACAACCAGAGTGGCTTGATCAACGCCCCCTTGCTGATGCTGAAAAACCTCAAGGGCGTCAACAACGCCGGCGGTGAGATCTCCAGCGGCCAGGCGTTCACCCTGGCCGCACAAAACCTCAACAACGACAACGGCAAGTTGCTGAGCAACCAGGCCCTGACTCTGCGCATCGATAACGCGCTGACCAACCTCAAGGGCCTGATCGCCGCCGCCGCGCTGGACGTCGAGGCCGCCAGCCTGGACAACAGCGCCGGCACCCTGACCAGCCGCGCCAACCTCGACCTGAAATTGGCCGGCCCGCTGACCAACCAGAATCAAGGCCTGATCAACGCCGCCGACGCCTTGACCATCAGCACCGGCAACTTGAACAACCACCAGGGTTCGTTGCTGGGCAGCGCCATTGCCATCGACTTCGGTGCCGCCACCGGTGACCTGAACAACAACGCCGGCCAGATCACCACCGCCGGTGTACTCAGCCTCAAGCACCTGCGGGACCTGGACAACCAGGGCGGCGAAATCTCCAGCAGCCAGCCCCTCGACCTGACGGCTCGCGATCTCAACAACAGCGCCGGCAAACTCATCAGCAACGGTTTGCTGACCGTCAACGCCCGCGACGTCATCAACCAGGGCGGCCTGATGTCCGGTTTCAAAGGCCTCGACCTGAGCGCCACGAGCCTGGACAACCGCAACGCCGGCACGCTGTCGAGCCGCGACGAAGACCTCAGCGTCAGCCTCACTGGTGCACTGCTCAACAGCACTGACGGCGCGTTGGCGAGCAAGAAAAAACTCACCGTCACCGCGGCCAGCGTCGACAACCGCGGCGGGATTCTGTCCAGCGGCGCCGACCAGACCTTGACCGTCACCGGCGGTTTGCTGAACAACGCCCAAGGCGGCTTGATCGACAGCGCCGCGACCCTGGTCATCAACGCCATGACCCTGGGCAACGCTGGCGGCACCGTCAACGCGCAAAACGCACTGACCGTCACCGGCACCACCCTGGACAACACCGCCGGCAAGCTGATCGGCAATGCCGCAGTGACCTTGGACCTGCTCGGTGCCCTGACCAATACCAACGGCAAACTCGCCAGCGCCGGCCCGCTGCGGGTCGAGCGCGCCACGCAGCTCGACAACCAGGGCGGCCAGATCGCCAGCCAAAGCGTGCTGACCTTGCTCATTGGCGGCCTGGACAACCGCAATCGCGGCACCGTCGCGGCCAATGATCAACTCATCCTGGCCACCGCGGGCGCGGTGCAGAACGGTGGCGATGGCTTGATCTACAGCCAGAACGGCGCCGTGCAAATCGACGCCGACAGCCTCGCCAACGGCAAGGGTACCGTGCAGAGCCAGGGCAACCTGATCCTGAACGTCGTTCAAGACATCGACAACCAGAGCGGCCGCATCCAGGCCAAGGCCGGTGACCTGACGATTGAAGCGCGCAACCTCGACAACCGCGGCGGCGTGCTCGCCAGCCTGCAAGGGCTGCTGAAGACCGACCTGACCGGCGTGCTGAAAAACGGCTACGACCTGAACAACAACCGTCAGGGCGGTATCACCCAGGCGCAGCGCTTGAACCTGATCGCATTGGGCGGCCTGGACAACTACGGCGGACGCATCTCGGCGCAAACCGGCGATGCCGTCATCACCACCGGCGACCTCGACAACCGCAACGGCGGCCTCTACGCCAAAGGCAAAGTCAACGTCACCGCCAATAACTTCGATAACAGTGGCGACAACGACGGCCAGATCGCCGGCAGCCAGATCGACCTGAACCTGACCGGTGCCTTGAACAACCGCCAGGGCATCATCGAAAGCGACAGCACGCTGATGATCAAGGCCGCGAGCCTGGATAACCAGACGGGACAGATCCGTGCGTTGGGTACGGGCGGTAAGACTAACTTCCAGATCGGCGGGTCGTTTGATAACCGCAATGGTGTACTGGAAAGTGCCAACACCGACCTGACCCTTGGCGCCTCCAGTTTCCTCAATACCGGCGGCAGCTTGCTGCACGTCGGCACTGGCACGTTTGATATCTCCACCGCTAACGTCACCGGAGCCGGTGGTACGGTGGTGACGCGTGGCGGTCTGACTATCAGCACCGACACATGGACCAACAGCGGGGTCATCCAGGCTGGACGCCTGAGCGTCAACGTCAATCATTTCACCCAGACTGCCGGCGGCCAGTTGCTGGCTTCCGACAGCTTCATCGGCAGCGGCGTCAATTGGTTCAATGAAGGTCTGGTCGCCAGTAATGGCAGCCTGAAAATCGACCTGGGTGGTGCCTATTGGGGGGGCGGTCGTCTCAATAGCCTGGGGACGCTTGGCCTCAGCGCGGCACAAGTGAGCCTCAACAGCGTCAGCTCCAGCATAACGGGCGGCGGCGATACCACCATTGGCGTTAATGGTCAGCTCGACAATGCCGGTCGCTTGACCTCGGCGGCGCGCCTGACGATTGGCGCCACGGGGATCAACAACTTTGGGACGTTGGGTGGTGGTCAAGCTTTGACCGTCACGACCGGCGCGCTGGCCAACCACCAAGGGCTGATTTTCAGCGGCGGCGACATGGGCCTGCGGGTCGATACGCTCAACAACCTCGACGCCAGCATCTACAGCCTGGGCAATCTCACCGTTGACCGTAATGGCTTGGGCGCCTTGGCCAGCAGCATCGTCAACAGTTCCAGCTCGATCCAGAGCGACGGCAGCATGAGCCTGGCCGCCAGCACGATCCAGAACATCCGCACCCTGCTGACCATGGGCAGCAGTGGCATCTACACCGCCAAAATTACCGAACTCCCCTGCATCGAGGGTTACAACGCGGGTGACTGCAGCGGCAAGCAGAACCACGTGTGGGAACTGCTGCAACGGGAAAAAACCGAAGTGACCGCAGCCACTGCGGCTTCCAGCATCACGGCGGGTGGCAACCTCAACCTGAGCGGCGGCGACCTGCTGAACCAGAGCAGCACCATTGCCAGCGGCGGCAACCTGACGGCTTCATTGGCCAATTTGACCAACACCGGCGTCGAAACCGGCGAGACGGAAACGACGCGGGTGTTACGTTCCCAGCGAACCCGAAATGCGGGTGCCTGGTACACCGCCGCCAGTAACTTCACCAACAAATATTGGTTCGAAAGCGCCGGTTATGACGTCAACAACCTGAGCAGTCTGGAAGCAGGTATCGCCAACTTCATCGGCATGACCGAAATGGAGTACACGAACCTGGGGACCACCAAAAAACTCGCCGGCGGTGACCAAAGCTACGCAGCCGTGATCCAGGCCGGCGGCGCCGTCAACATCAACGCGCAGAACAACATCGACAACAGCGTCGTGCGGCCCGGCTACACCTACGTCGGCAGTGGTCCACGTACCAACACGGGCGCCTCCGGCACCGCCTATTCCACCCGCATCACGCTTAATCAACAACTGCCGCCCAACCTGGCGCAACAGCAAGTCAATCCGGTAGCCCTGCCGGGTTTCAGCCTGCCCACCGGCCAGAACGGCCTGTTCCGCCTGAGCGGGCAGAGCGGCAGTGTGCCGGCGGTCAGCGGCCCGCAAAGCTGGACGCTGGGTAACGCGAGCCTGACCCAGGCCCAGCGCCAACAAGGCCTGCCTGCCATCCAGGCCAGGGATCTGCAACCGGGTAACGCCCCGCAAGCTACCGCCAGCAATCTTGACCTGAGCATCGCAGCACGCCAGGCAACCAATGTTGGCGACCAGGCCAGCACATTCGACACCAGCACCGGCGGCGCCCCCGTGGCCGGCGCCATGCCTGGCCGCACCACCGCGTTTACGGTCAACCGCGTCCAGGGCCTGCCCGCTCCCACCGTGGCGGCCAATCCGCACAAATACCTGATCGAAACCAACCCGGTGCTCACCGACCTCAAGCAATTCATGAGCTCGGACTATCTGCTGGCAAACCTCGGCTACGACCCGGACCAGAGCGCCAAGCGCCTGGGTGACGGGTTGTATGAGCAGACCCTGATCCAGCAAGCCGTGGTCGCCCGCACCGGCCAGCGCTTCATCGACGGCCAGACCTCCAACGAGGACATGTTCAAGTACCTGATGAACAACGCCATCGCCAGCAAGCAGACGCTCAACCTGGCCCTGGGCGTCAGCCTCACCTCCGAGCAAGTCGCGGCACTGACCCATGACATCGTCTGGATGGAAAACGTCGAGGTCAACGGTGAGCAAGTCCTCGTGCCGGTGCTGTACCTGGCCAATGCCAACAACCGCCTGGCGGCCAACGGAGCCTTGATCCAGGGCAGCGACGTCACCCTGATCGCCGGCAAGGACCTGGACAATGCCGGTACCCTGCGCGCGAGCAACAACCTGTCCGCGACCGCCACCAACGACTTGGTCAACAGCGGCCTGGTGGAAGCCGGCAACCGCCTCGACCTGCTGGCCGGCAACAACCTCGTCAACAAGGCCGGCGGCATCATCGCCGGACGCGACGTCACGCTCACCGCCACCCGTGGCGACGTGATCAACGAACGCACCGTCACCACCCATGAAAGCGACAGCGGCTACCGTCGCGAACGCACCGATTTCATCGACAGCGCCTCACGTATCGAAGCCGCGAATAACCTGACCATCAGCGCCGGACGTGACATCAACAACGTTGGCGGCGTGCTCAAAAGCGGAGCCGACACCACCCTCAACGCCACCCGCGACGTCAACCTTGCCTCCGCTGAGCGCATCACCAGCGGCAATCGTGGCACGCATCGCAACGAAACCATCACCCAGTACGGCTCCAGCCTCGACATAGGCCGCGACCTGACCGCCAACGCCGGCCGCGACCTCACCGCTGTAGCCAGCCAGATCGACGCCAAGCGCGACATCACCATGAGCGCCATCGGCGACCTGACCTTGGCGTCTGCGGCGGATGAGCAGCATTCGTATGGCAAGAGCAAGAAGGTCACGGCTCAGGAAGACCATGTGAGCCAAGTCTCCACCAGCGTGACGGCGGGTGGGAATGTGACGCTGAGTGCCGGGAAAGATCTGGGGTTGATCGCCAGTCGGGTGAGTGCTGGGGATGAAGCGTATCTGGTCGCTGGTGCGAACCTGGTGCTGCAATCGGCTGAGGATTCGGACTACAGCTTCTATAGCAAGACCAAGAAGTCTTCTTCCGGGAAGAAGTTTCGGTTGGATGAGACCAGTTCGGTTACCAACGTAGCCAGCTCGGTTACCTCCGGAGGCAACAACGTCCTGACCGCCGGCAACGATCTGCTGATCAAAGGCAGCAACGTCATTTCCGAAAAAGGCAGCGTCGGCCTGGGGGCTGGCAACGATGTGGAAATTCTTGCCGTTACCGACTCCGAGAGCGCTCGTCACGAGCGCAGCAAAAGCAAAAGCAGTTGGGGCGGCTTGGAGTCGAGCAAGGTCCAGGACAAGTTGGCCGAAACTCAGACAACCGCCGTCGGTAGCCTGATCTCGGGCGACACCATCGCCGTCAGCGCCAAACGTGATGCCACCGTGACGGGTTCGGCGCTGGTCAGTACCAATGACCTGGCGGTACGTGCAGGGCGCGACCTGACTATCGACGCGGCAGAAAATACCTTCTCCCGTACCCAAATGCACAAGGAGAAAAATCGCGATCTGACGGGCGTGTTAACAGGCAACAATTTGGGCCTCGACGACATTACCGGCAACCAGCACCTGTCGATCAGCAACCAGAAACACAACGGCACCGCGTCACAGACCACCCTGACCGGTAGCACCATCGGCTCCAGCAAAGGCAACGTCAGCCTCGTTGCCGGTGGCGACCTCAACGTCATCGCCAGTGACTTGGTCAGCACCAAGAACATGAGCCTTCGCGGTTCGAACGTCACTATTGCTGCGGGCATGGAAACGGCCAAACAAAGCACCGCCGATAAATCCAGCAGCCTGGCCGTGGGACGAGTCGTCGGTGGGGCGATCATCGACACGGTCAACACCATTCGCTCGTCAGTCGAAGCCGCCAAGGATGCGGATGACCCTCGGCTCAAAGCCGTGAAGCTGGCCCAGGCGGCGCTAGCGGCTTACAACCTTGGCGGGATGGCAACGGACGCCAACGAACAGAAAACTGGTTTCGCCGACAAACAGGGCGGCACTGCCAGCAACGGCTCGTTGATCAAAATCGGTACCGAGCTCGCCAGTACCCACAGCAAAAGTACCAGCGATTACGCCAGCCAAACCGCCAAGCAAAGCACCCTTAACGCGGGCGCCACGTTATCCATCATCGCCAACGGCAATGCGGCGGAAAACGACGGCGATCTACACGTCATCGGCAGCAGCATCAAAGCGGCCAGTACTTCGCTGCTCGCCAGCAACGACATCATCCTGGAAAGCGCTCAGAACACGGCTGATTGGTCCAACCGTAACAGCAACAACAAGACCGCTATCGGCGCCAGCTTCAACATCGGCCAGCAAAACGGCTTCACCTTGGACCTCGGTGCACAGCTTGCCAAAGGCATGGGCAATGGCAGTTCTGTCACGCAGGTCAACACGACGGTCGATACCGGTTCGTTGCTGTTGCGCAGCGGCGGGGACACCACGCTGGCGGGCGCTCAGGTTCATGCTGATGAAATCGACGCGCTGATCGATGGCAACCTCAACATCATTTCCCGTCAGGACACCCAGGACCAGAAAAGCAAGCAAAGCAGTGGCGGTTTTGGTGCGAGCATCTGCATTCCACCGTTCTGCTACGGCACACCTGTAGCCGCCTCGGCCAACCTGGCCGCTGGCAACATGAACAGCGAATACAAAGCCGTCACGGACCAGACCGGCCTGTTCGCGGGAGCGGGCGGTTACACCGTTGACGTGGGCAAGACCACCACGCTTGAAGGCGGGGTGATTGCCAGCGACGCCTCGGTGGACAAGAACCTGTTGATCACTGACCGGCTCATCGCTCGCGATATAAAGAACGTCAGCGAAATCGAGGCTCAGTCCGCAGGTATCGGCATCTCCGCAAGCTACGGTGGCGCGGGCGCCTCCGCCTCGGTGGGGGGCTTGTACGGTATTTCCTTAAGCGAGTCCGATAAGAGCCATACACGTAGTGCGGTGAGTGAGGGCACGATCATTGTCCGCAATCCGGAGGGTGCTCAGGATACCGTCGGCTTGAATCGCGATACGAAGAATGCCAACGAGCAGTTGGACAAGCCTGATGAAGAGGCTATGAACGAGCGCATTGAGCTGGTGAAGAGCTCGGTGGAGTTGGTGAAGGGGATTAGCAGTGCCATTGCTGCTGAAAAAATCAAGGAAGCAGAAGACAAGAACAGTGATGCTTACAAGGTTGCGCAGCGGAAGCTGAACGACAGCGGTGTGGCTAACCCAACTCCTGAGCAGATCAGCCAGCAGGTTCAGCGCGATTACGGCACCGGTAGCAGTTTCCAGAAGGCCAGCCAAGCGGTCGCTGGAATTGTCCAAGGCATTCTCGTCGGAGACATCGGAGCACTCGTAGGGGGCGCGGCGGCGCCTTATCTGGCTCAAGCCGTTAAACAGCTGACCGAAGGAGACGACACAGCCAACCTGATAGCGCATGCCGTATTGGGTGCGGTCCTGGCTAAAGCACAAGGAGGCTCGGCACTGGCCGGGGCGGCGGGGGCGACCGTCGGTGAGCTGATAGCGAGCCAACTCTATCCGGGCAAGTCGAGGGACGAGCTGACCGAGTCGGAAAAACAAACCATCGCAGCGTTGTCGACGTTGGCAGGCGGGCTCTCCGGCGCGCTTGCTGGGGGCGACGCATTTAACGCTGCGCTTGGAGCCGGTACAGCGAAGAATGCTGTCGAGAACAATCATTTAAGCGATATAGAACGGCTTTCGCTCCAGGGGCTGCAGCGAGAGTATGAATCTACATGCGGTGGCTCGTCATCGAGTCACTGCGAAAGTTTGTCCGGGGAAATTGCTGACCTGATCGCCAAAGGTTCTAGCGTTCTCAAGGAAGAACCGATCTCAGAAGACAGTGATTTCACGCGAGCTTTCGTTTTCACCACCAATCCTGGAGATGTGGTTTCCTGCGCCACCTCACCGAACGGTTATTGCGTTGCTACTGACAAGTCGATCACGACTGATCAAGGGGAGGAGTGGGTTCTGCAACCTGCTTCGTTTGAACAGGCGGTTGGTGGTAAAGCAAGAAACGAACTGAATGAAACGTCCATGAAAGCTCAGCTTCAGGGCATCTCCACCGAGTTGTTTTCGGCTGGTTGTGGTGGGGCTGGCCTGGTTGGGATAGGCTGTCAAAGCTATATGGCTGCCGGGGGGGCGAATCCCATCACAGGTGATGCGGCTACTAACACCGAACGATTTATGTGGGGTGTGCAGGGCTTATTGAACGCGTGGGGATTAGGGAGCACCATTTTAAGCACGGGTTACAAGGTAACAAGTGTAATTGATCAAAAAAATCTTGATGCTGTTACTAGTCACCCCAATGCGCACTCCCTCGAACGACACGGAGGGGCAGTGACCGATGGTCAACTTATGTATCGAGCAGTGACTGGTGAAGCGCCTGATGGTCATGTAAAGATAGTTAATGGGAAGACTATTGTGCCACCAATGTCGTCGGCTTTTAATTCTGATGAGCTGCTCATTTTTGCAGACCAAGCTGTCCGAAATAACGGTGCGCTACAGACTGCAATAAAAAATAATCCAGGAGCCACGATAATTACCGTTACTGCATCTGAAGTGGGTGATCTAGGTGTGAATTTGGGGCGTGGTTTTGAAAGGTTGGCTGGCAGCAAGCTGAATCCGAGTTTGCAGGGTGCGCCGAGTAGGGTTCAGAACTTGCGGAGTGTCCAAGCAACTTATGAATTTAATTCGGCAAGCAAAGTTTGGGAAACGATCACGATTTTTCCGTCAAGGTGAGTATGAACTATCCAGTTTTGGTTAATATTTTAAGGTCTGTATTTTCAGTTGATGTTGGGCTGGAGGCTTGCGAAGCGCAAGCAGCGTTGGAACGCGTTCTAAACGATTCAGTGCAGAAAGTACGTTTGGAAAAAGAATTGAAGTGTCTTTTTCAGGATGGTTCTGTTTCGTGGGTGCATTTATTAGATAATGATGATTATGTTGTTTATCCGGCAGATGATGAGTTTGAGGCCAAAGAGTATTTCATGACGATTATAGGTAGACAAATTTTTGTTGATAATTAGATGAAAAGACAAGAAGGAAACAAAGGTGGCAGAGTAAAAAACGGGTCGGATTTTGAATGGCGCTTACTTGACTTCCTCGGGTGGCCATTTTCCTGACCTCGGCCCTTGCTGATCGACGTGTTTTCATCAGCATGGGGTAAGGCTTGGGTCTTCGTTTTATGGCGCGCGGCTCAATCCTGCCAGGACGCCTTCCAACACGTTTCTGGGCAATATGCGTCTAAGTTGAACCCGGTGATTTCAGGAAAAAATAGTGATGAGCTTCGAACTGTTGGGTTTTGGTGATTTAGGTCCGGTGCACGTGGGTATGACTCGCGATCAATCGCGGGCGATATTGGGAGGTGGTTTTGATGAGTTCTTCAAAACGACAGACTCTACAGTTCCGATTGACGCCTACGATGATTCAGGAGTGCATGTTTATTTTGATGAGGGTTTCACCATCATCGGCCTAGAATTCTTGAAATGGAGTGACCTCAGCTGGCGCGGACAGCGTTTGTCCGGTGCGGATGTCCTTGAAGTTCAGCAGAATTTAGTTGCGCAAGGCGAGATCCTGAACTTTAATAGTTCAGGATTTGATGTGGGCGGATTAGGTCTTAGGATTTATGCGCCTTATATCGGTGAGGAGGACGCTGTGATAGAGGCGGTTTATGTCAGCTTTGTAAAAAACAAATAAGCTTGCTAAAAGGGCCAGGCACATTATTAAAGCCTTAAATTTGATATTCCATCGGCCGTGCCCCTCACAAAAAAACGGCGACAGACTTTACTGAACAAATGGCACGAAAGTAAATGGCAATCCAACAAGCATGGTACTTGCTGTGCGAGTTCAGCCTGGCGGTCTGAGGGCTGCAAAATTAAAAAAGGAATTCAAATGAGGTCTGGGAGGCTTGAGCGGTCAAAGCTTGTTTTTTGCGCTGACTCGATAAATGGCTTGCAGGCTTTGGATCTGGTTGTTCGCATTTTGAATGATTTCGGATTTCCACCTGTATTTTCGCTGCAGGGTGTTGAGGTTGATGTCGCAACACTTGAGAAAAAAATCCAGAACAAAAAATCTTGGCCTAGTGGTGTTGCATCAAATAATTTCGAGTTTCGATTTGGAACGCTGCCCGCCTTGGATCAGTGTTTTTTAGTAGTTGAAGAAGTACAAAATTTTGATGGTTTTGATTGGGGTCAGGCTGTAAGACCTTTTCTCGATGTTGAAGGTTTTATCCAAGCATGGCTTGCTGATGTTGAATACGAATTTTGGCAAAATGCGACAGATCCTTTGGAGTACGAATATGCTGGTAGATCATTTGCAAACCTTCCCCTGAAATCGAATGGATTGCCTGCACCCTTAAATCAAATGGAAATAGACACATCGGTAAATCCAAGTCGTGTCTTGTTGAAGCAAGGGTATGTGGAGGCGATCGGAAGTTTTATGTGGCTAGGTGACCAATTCTGGGAGCGGACGGGAAGGAATAAGCTGGAAACTCTGACCTCATTGAGGAAAGGAGGGCTTAGTGTTTTCGAGTGTGGTAGCACTGTAAAGGTGGTTGCGTCTGAAAAATGTTTTCATAATGATTTAACAGCGGATAAACAACGCGTACTTAGGCATGCTTTGTTTGGCGTAAGCTAGTTGTAAAGAAAAGGGTGGTGACGACACGGAGCGGGTTTTTCAAAAAGGGGACGGATTTATTTCTAGCGAGAAAAGGGTACAGATTTGTTTTCTGAGCCTGTGATGATGCGGAGTGGTCAGGCCCTGGTTTGATCGTGTAAAGCAAAGCTGATCGGAAAATAAATCTGTCCCCTTTTTCTTTTCTTTTTCTCTCTAATTCATTAGGGGCTAATTACGTACCGACTGCAGTGCAAAAAGCTCTAGGAGTAAGATTGAAATGATTTATGGCGATCCGTTTGTGTTCTCATTGCAGTTTGATGTGGTGGAGGAGTGGACCGATTCAAGTTGCTTTTGGAAAAATGGTTTATTTTCGATGCTTGTCGACGGGGAGCGCCTGTTAGATTGTATTGATGTTGTTGAGTTGCGAACTGCGGTTAATTTTTATGCGAAGATGCAGTTCGATCGGAGCGTAACAGGTGATGCAACGATCTCCGCAGTGGAGTTGTTCAGGACCGCTCACGGTCATTTTTTTGAGGGTGACTTGGCTCCTCAAAAGGGGGTTCAAGATATGACGTGTACTGCACTGGGGGATTCCGGTTTGTTTGTGTATTTTCAGAAGACTGAGCAGTCGGATCGGCTCGTTTGGAGTTATGATTTTGGCAAGGTCGTACACGAGAAGCTGCTGCCAGTGGGTACGATAATTGGGGTTGTAGAGCGTATTGTTGAGATGTAAGTGGATAATAAGTCTGTTTTTATTTAGCTTTCCAGCAACCCGAGACGGCTTGAAGAATTTTTTAAAAGGGATTGGACAGTGAAGATCCGTCGAACTCTAAAGGAAAGGATGCGATTGATTGAGGCGTCAGGCCTAGGGCACTTTCATGAAGAGGCCGGGGACGGGCAGATCATATTCTCTACCGACCTGAAGGACGGGAGGCTGCATTTATTCATAGATGGGTTTTGCTTGGAAAGGGGGGGGGCAGTGGATAAGGTATCGTTTTCTGATATTTCCAGCGTAGACAGCCATCTAAAAGTGGAAATGTTTTCGGACGCCAGTCGTTTAAATAATTTAGATTTATATGTGCCTTTAGACATAAAGTGTGGTTCATTTAGCCTGTCTTTATTTTTGCCACTCCTTACCTATTCCAACGTAATGAATGTTTTGGTCGGGCTCCGGGACGACTGGAACAAGCGTGTGCCCTCTGGTTGCTAAGAGAAAAAGAAAAGGGGACTAAGAAAAGAAAAAAGAGGGGCGGATTTGTTTTCTGAACAAATGGCGCGCAAATAAACGGCAATCCAGCAAGCATGGTGCTTGCTCTGCATGTAGCCTGGTGCCAAAAAGGGGACGGATTTGAATGGCACTTACTTAGCCTTCTTCGAGAGTCCATTCTTCCTGATCTCGGCCCTTGCTGAACGATGTGTTTTTGCGGGCTTAGGCATGAACTGTGCGATTCGATGGTGTGAAATGCAAAAAACTGAACGGCTCGTCGGTCAGCTAGTCACCTAATTCATACGCATGGAGTGTTTATGTATAAGTTACCACTGATAGTCTTAACCCTGATCCTGACCTTACCCGCCTGCAAATCCAACGTCAGAGATTCCTCCCCCACGCTGCTCAACAACGGCATCCAGTTCCAGCAAAACAAAGTGACCGTCGATGCGCAGCACGCCAAGGTCATCATGAAAGCGTCCGGGGCTACTTATCCGGTGGAGTTTTCCATCAGGCGCGCGGCGGATCCTGATCAGCGTATGGATGTGCAGGGAACCGTAGTGGATACCGGTCGGGGCAAGGTGTTTGGCTGGATTGCCAAGGTCAACGAGACGGTGCACAGCGCAACCTTGAAGCACTTTCCGCAGCTGGAAGTGCAAGCTGACGTTGATCAGCCGTTCGAGGTTTCGGGTTACGCCAGCGGCGGAAGCATCGGTAATGGTTACCGCTGTGGTCCGGTCCGGAGCATTTTTACGCCGCAGCGGAGCAAGATTTATCTGGTGGAATTCCAGTTTGTGGGCAGCCGGTGCGAGCAGCATGTGTTTGATGTCACGCAGCCACAGGAGCGTATTCCTGTGGCGAGCTTGCCTTAGCTCGGAGCGAGTGGGCTGGGTGGCTTGATGTTGTCATGTCGTACCGAGGTGTCTGGTTTGGGGCTGCTACGCAGCCCAGCGGGAGCAAGCTCCCTCGCCACGGAAGGTTGTGTCGGGTTGTTAGGTGGCATGCGTCCTTCGAGAGTGTAGGAACGTTCGGCCCTACATAAGGAAATGTCCGACGTGTTTTTAAGGTTGCCGGTCGGAACTGCGCTCTCTAGTCTTTTGTTTGTCGCTGCTACTCAGCGGCCGGGCGTGAGAAACCCGAATAATAGGCATCCAGCCTCGGTACCTGCATAATTGCAGCCAGCTTATCCGCTGCCTGTATATGCGTTATGGCGGCTGTGTGCGGGCAGACCTCGGTCTGGCCGAGTACCTATTCTCGGATTTCTCACCCTGCACACAGCTGCCACCCATTTGCCGAGTGAGAAACGGTAAGTGATGGCTCTCATCACTAATAGGTAAAAAAATGGAAAAGCCAGTCCCCGACCCACCCTTCAACAAACTCAACCCGCTTGCCGGCTTCGATTCCATCGAAGAGCTGCTGAAAGACCGCGCCGCCGCCGAGCGAGTCCTCGATCATTACCTCAACCCGAAATCGTCAGAGACAAGCACTGATCCGCGCATCGGCAGCCTGTTTTCAGTCACGGCCGTAGGCGACACCGATACGTTGCTAACCAGCGCTTCCGAAACCTTGGCCTCGATAAAAGCCATGTCCGAGGATTTGGCCTTTGAAGTGGAGGGCACGCGGCGCAGCGTGGCGCTGGGGATTCATCAGTTGGTGGAGTTGTGCCAGCTGCTGGTGGACAAGGCGCTGGATCAGTTGGAGGCGCAGGCCAGCCCGGCACCTTGAACAGCGTGTGGCGAGGGAGCTTGCTCCCGCTGGACTGCGA
>NZ_JBHFJB010000141.1:0-1813 GCF_057334555.1 Pseudomonas sp. AGC41 | reverse complement strand
TAGCGATAACGTTTGTCCTGATACACATGCACCCGGTTGTGCTTGATCAGGCCGTTGACCCGGTAGCCGTCGAACAGGTTACCGGCCGGGTCGTAGTTGAGGCTTTCGATATGCTGGCCCTGCTCCCCAGGATTGGTGCGGTGCATGCTCTGGAACTGCTCGACGGGGTTGTAGCCGTATTGCGCGCTGCCTTGATAGGACTTGCCGGTCATTGACGGGTGGTGAAAACGCCCGATCAGGCTGTCGTCATTGGACGCCGTGGCCGGGTGATTAGCGCCTGAGCGCTGCGTCTGGGTCAGTATTTCGGCTATCAGATTGTCGCTGGCGTCGTACTGGTAGTCCTTCTGCAACAATGGCAACACTTCGCGGGCGACATTTTGATAATGGAGCGCCTTCTGGCTGAGGCGGCCATTGCGGTCGTAGCGGGTGCGGGTCAGCAGGCTGCCCTGGGTGCGCAAGATCTCGTCATGCAGGTGATCGCGCTCGAAATCGCTGATCACCCGGCCGCCCAGGTTGATTTGATGCAGGTGGCAGCTCCCGTAATACAGGTGGTTGAGTTGGCGAGAATTAAGTTTTGTTAGGCGCTAAGTCGCGCAAATTCCATATCATTTTCAAATGATAGGTTAATGCACCAAGAAAAGTCGCTGCGGAATAGGTAGTGAGATTGGGGGATGTCGACAATGGCGCACAGGAACGCTTGCAGGTCAGAGATTTTTACAGTGTAGGCGTGATCTGTAAGGCTGTCTCCTATATAAATTATCTCCGAGTTATCGTCATCTAAATTGAGTATGGATTTTACAAAGTTGCAATAGTCTAGATGGATGTTTTCTGGATTTGCTCTAGAGTATTTGTAGTCCGGGAGCAAGGAGAGGTCTATGCGGCCGCCTATGGTTGGATATTTTTTGTTAATTATCTCTAAATACTGTTCTAGCGAATGTGGCGCGCTAATGTGTATTCCTGCCTTTTTGCAAGATTCGATAAGATCAAGGTCGTATGACATTATTTTTATCCTCTGCATGATAGTGAGCGACTAAGTTTTGTGAATGTTTTTTGTAATCTGGAAACAATTGATCTTGTTGCGTTGAAAATGAAGTGTGGGCCTTTTTCCTTGCCTGCCCAAGTGTTGATGTGAGCCTTGTTTCTATCGTCAAACTCAACTCTGAATCCGACTTTCCCGTTAGCCGTCTGCATTCCAATCGGCGTTCCCTTTATATCTCCAAAGCGCCCTAGTGTCTCCTTCTCGGCCCGGAATCCTCGCTTCTCAAGCCATTTCAAAGCCTCATTTCTAGCCTGTTCATATGACTCAAAAACCTTGTCAGTGGTTAAACCAAGCGGATCTACCCACCCCGTCGAGTTCGGCGCATACACATAGAGGTTAATACCCCCCGCCAACCCAATCGGATCCGGCTGGGTAAACCGCCCCACATCCGGATCAAAAAACCTGAAAGTGTTGTAGTGCAGCCCGATTTCGCGGTCAAGGTACTGGCCTTGAAACCGCAGGTTCTGCTCACGCCCGGCCTGCCGATCATGCCATTCGTCCCGCGTTCTGCCCCAGGCCTGGTACTCGCTGTGCCACACCGTATTGCCGTCAGTATCGGTGAGCTGTTCCGGCAGCCCGGCCAGGTTGGTGTGAAAGTAGAAAACCGCCTCACTACCGGGGTTGCCATCAAGGCGTGCCAGCGGTTCATAGCTGCCCGGATCGGCATACACGTACAGGCTGGGTCTGCCGTCCTGTACCTCTTCCAGCAGGCGCAAGCCCTGCCAATGGAACAGCGTGCGGTTGCTCGGTTCACTGGCGTCATCGTTATACACC